>NZ_JADBUB010000170.1:0-24382 GCF_020245865.1 Microcystis sp. M169S2 | reverse complement strand
AGAAAATTCCCCAAGCTCCCTCTCTGTCCAGCAATGCTCTAAAGTTGATAAATATCAATCTAACAAAAACTCAAAGCCCTATTGTACAAACTTTACAAGCATGAGTTGTTGATAGTTTTGCATGACAGGTTCGGTAGAGCCCTTTTTCTTGTTCTATGTCAATCTTATAATTCATTTGAGAATTACCTATGGGATGACCTGCTGTCTTGATTATATGAGACTTTATAGCCGCTCTTGTCGGTTGGATTGACCTAAGGAAACCCAGTACACATTAGATAGGGTTTGCCGAAAAAGCTTTTCGTGGGGTTAGGAGTCAGTCCCGATGAAAAAATTTTCACCCCCACAGATGAAAGAGGTTTCTTTCCCTACACCCTCTTTCAAGTCAGTCTTCAGTATCCAGTATTCAGTGATCAGATGCGGGTTTTTCAGTTCACTGTTCACAGCGAAAAACTCCCCACTTCCCCACTTCCCCAATCCTCTATACCTTTTAAACAGGATTTAGTATTAGCCTGTATCAGCATTTCTGATTCTATAGTTAAGTTTGGCTAATAACAACTTATTTTTAGTCGCTTGTCAAGCCCCTATTATAATTTTTAATCTTTGATCCTTAGTCCGATTTAACATTGATATTAAAAATCTAGTTTTTTGTAGCGAAGAAAACAGTTTTATTAACCATTATCTGCATACATAGAGGGAAATCGAGGAAGGCTGATAATCCCTGAAAGCCTTGTCAATACTAGCATTATTCCCCCTCGAAATTTCACTAATTCCCTAAGTTTTCCTAATCTTGCCCCCCTCTAGGAGACAAAAAATTAAAAACTTTTCATCCTAACTTAGTTTTTAGCGCAAGTCAACCCTTTATTTAAATTTTTGATTCTCTTGCCCGATAACGATATAAATTCTCGTAATGACCAACCAATTTTCCGTGATAGGGTTGAACAGAACGCAACCAAGTTAGCTTTGCAAGCAAAAAGGAATGTTAGCAAATTCCTTCAGCTTTGCATTGGGAACTTGCTAACGCACAATAAGAAAGTCTATGAATAAACAACTGATCAACAAACTACAAGCTGTAACTGCCCTTACCGTAGTGGGGACTACAGCCTCGATAATTTGTTCCCAGACAGCAGGACACAGCAACAGCCTGACGGATATTAGCGTAGGTCGTCAAACTGTTATCGAGTCAACTACTCAAACCGTTCTGTCCGCTTTTTCTAATAGTCGAACATTCGATTCAGATATTAAAGTATCACGTTCGGTTCAAGATAATGCTAACGAAATTCTAAAAACTTTGGAGTCCCTAGTGGACAAAGAAAATACCGTCCCAGCAAGCGTTACACCCCGAACCCAAGAGGCCATTCCTTCGACGATACAACCCCAATCACAACCCAATCAAGTCAAGCCGGTTCCGGCCAGCAATCCTGCCTCAGTGACAACGCCGGAGAAGCCAAAAACAACCCAAGGGACAAAAACCAGCAGTCGCCCCCGTAAACGGGGAATGGCCTCTTGGTATGGTCCTGGTTTCCATGGTCGTCGCACTGCTAGTGGTGAGACTTTTAACTCTAGTGGTTTAACTGCCGCTCATCGCTATCTGCCTTTCGGCACTAGGGTTAGGGTAACTAATCTGCGTAACGGGCGATCGGTGGTGGTCAGAATTAACGATCGCGGTCCGTTTAGCGGTGGTCGCGTCATCGACCTCTCCAGAGGTGCGGCAGCGATTATCGGTGTCTTCCAATCGGGAGTTGCCCCAGTGGTCTTGGAAGTTTTAGGCAGATAATCAGTGATCAGTGATCACTGATCACTGATCACTGATCACTGCTATAGTGATCCTATTGGGATTTGACGGGGTTTATGTTAGAAATTAACGATTTATCGGTTAATTATGGCGGAATAAAGGCATTACAGCAGGTTAGTTTAAGGGTAGAAACGGGGGAAATTGTCACCCTGATTGGAGCGAACGGAGCAGGAAAAACGACGACTCTAAAGACGATATCTCGGATTTTAACGGCAAAGACGGGGCGAATAATCTATCAGGGTCAAGATATTACCCATTTACCGCCCCATGAAATCGTTAAACGGGGAATTGCCCATAGTCCGGAAGGTAGAAGAATCTTAGCTCGTCAAACAGTCTTGACAAATTTGCAGTTAGGTGCTTATACGAGAAGCGATCGCCTAGGAGTAAAAAGCGATATCGAAGAGCAGTGGCAACTTTTTCCCCGACTATCGGAGCGCCGAGAGCAGTTAGCGGGAACCCTAAGCGGTGGGGAACAACAGATGCTGGCGATCGCCAGAGCTTTAATGAGTCGTCCCAAGTTATTGTTACTAGACGAACCCAGTTTAGGACTAGCGCCGCAGATAGTGCGAGAAATATTCAGTATCATCCGTAAATTAAACGAATCGGGAGTAACTATCCTGTTAGTGGAACAAAACGCTAATTTAGCCCTAGAAACTGCCAATCGCGGCTATGTTTTGGAAGCGGGACGCTTGACTATTGCGGGAGAAGCCGGGGATTTACTCAGGGATGAGCGGGTCAAACAGGCCTATTTGGGTTAATCGATGATGATGCGGCAACTATAGATAAAATCCTATGGTAAAGGTAGGAGAAAAAATATTCACAAAATTTTACAAAGTCGCATAAAATGAACACATAACGAAATAGGTATTTTTTCTTACTGCCATGCTAACGGCTAACTTCCCCTGGCTCACTGCCATCATTTTGCTACCCTTGCTTGCCTCCTTCCTAATCCCTGTAATCCCCGACAAGGAAGGAAAAACCGTTCGTTGGTTTGCTCTTGGAGTCGGACTAGCAGACTTTATATTAATGTGCTACGTCTTTTTACAAAAATATGATTTAAGCAACCCCAACCTACAATTAGTAGAAAAAATCGATTGGGTTCCCCAAATTGGTTTAAGTTGGGCGGTGTCGGTGGATGGTATCTCGGCACCGTTAGTTTTATTAGCAGGATTGGTGACAACCCTTTCTATCTTGGCCGCGTGGCAAGTGGACCGCAAACCCCGTTTATTCTACTTCCTGATGCTGTTGCTCTACGCCGCTCAGATTGGTGTTTTCGTCGCCCAAGATTTATTATTATTTTTCTTAATGTGGGAAATCGAGTTAATTCCCGTTTATCTACTCGTTTCCATCTGGGGTGGTCAAAAACGTCGTTATGCCGCCACTAAATTCTTACTCTACACCGCCGCCGCTTCTATCTTCATCCTCGTTGCCGGTCTGGCCATGGCCCTTTACGGTGGTGGTACGATGACCTTTGATATGGCGGAATTAGGATTTAAAGATTATCCCCTCGCTTTAGAATTAGTCCTTTACGCTGGTTTATTAATCGCTTTCGGTGTCAAACTCGCTATCTTCCCCCTCCATACTTGGCTCCCTGATGCTCACGGTGAAGCTTCTGCACCTGTATCGATGATTCTCGCTGGTGTTCTCCTTAAAATGGGTGGTTATGGTTTAATCCGCCTTAATATGGGGCTTCTACCCGATGCACATATCTACTTTGCTCCGATTCTAGCGATTCTCGGTGTCGTCAATATTATCTACGGTGCTTTCGCTTCCTTCGGTCAACAAAACATGAAACGCCGTCTCGCTTATTCCTCGGTCTCACACATGGGATTCGTCCTTTTAGGGATTGCTTCCTTTACCGATGTGGGTATTAGCGGCGCTATGTTACAAATGCTCTCCCATGGTTTAATTGCCGCCGTCTTATTCTTCCTTGCTGGTGTCACCTACGACCGCACCCATACCTTAGCTTTAAACGAGATGGGTGGGATTGCCCAAGCGATGCCGAAAGTCTTCGCTCTCTTTACTGCCGGCGCCATGGCTTCCCTAGCTTTACCCGGAATGAGCGGTTTTGCCAGCGAAATTACTGTATTCATCGGTGTCACTAGCAGTGACGTTTATAGCCAAACCTTCCGGGTTGTGACTGTCTTCCTCGCTTCCGTTGGTTTAATCCTCACCCCGATTTATCTACTCTCCATGCTTCGTCAAGTTTTCTACGGAGATGGTTCTTCCTGCGATATTACTAACATTACCCCCAACAAAAGCAACGAACAAGCAGTTTGTTTTGGTACTAGCTGTGTCCTTCCTGACGAATCAGAATATATTGACGCTAAACCCAGAGAAATCTTTATCGCTGTCTCTTTCCTCGCTTTGATTGTCGCTATCGGTTTTTATCCCCAACTGGCTACCCGTATCTACGATGTGAAAACGGTGGCAGTTAACTCGGAAGTGCGTCAAGCTTACACAGAAATCGCCGCTACTCGTCAAAATATCTACGCTGAAACTCAACCGGACGTAAGCGCCAAAGTTGCCAGTATATTCCAATAAATTGGCAAGTCCAAAGTGAATAGGTTATCAGGAGTGGAAATTCTGCTCCTGATTTTTTTTGGCGAGGAGAAAGATGCGAGCATTTATACTAAAATCTAAGGTAGCCGGTTTAATATCGTCTCTGGGATCAAAACGGAAGCTTAGAATAGAGAAAATATGTGGACTTTTATTGATTTATTTGCCGGTATAGGAGGATTTAGAATCGCCCTAGAAAATCTCGGTTGTCAATGCGTTTTTTCTTCGGAAATCGATCCTCACTCCCAAAAGGTTTACTTGGCTAACTATGGTCATTTACCCGATAATCAAGACATCAGAAAATTAGAGGCAAAAACTGTCCCCGATCATGATATACTCTGTGGCGGTTTTCCCTGTCAAGCGTTTAGTATCGCCGGCAGAAAACACGGTTTTGAAGATGCACGCGGAACCTTATTTTTTGAAGTTGCCCGGATCCTACACGAAAAGAAACCGAAAGCTTTTATCTTAGAAAATGTCCAGGGTTTAGTCCATCATGATCGAGGTAAAACTTTAAAAACTATTTTAGATATACTAGAAAAGGATTTGCATTATTTTGTCCCTAGTCCCCAGATTTTAAATGCCAGATATTTTGGGGTTCCTCAAAACCGTCCCCGAATTTTTATCGTCGGTTTTCGAGAGGATTTAAATATTTACCATTTTTCCTATCCTCAACCACCCCATCAAGAAACTTGTCTCAAAGATATCCTGGAAGAAAAGGAAGTCAGCGTTAAATATTATCTCTCTAATCAGTATTTAGAAACTTTGTTTAAACACAGGGCCAGACACGAAAATAAAGGTAATGGGTTCGGTTATGAGATTATTTCTCCCGATGGTATCGCTAATGCTATTGTGGTGGGAGGTATGGGAAAAGAAAGAAATTTAGTTATCGATCAAAGACTGACTAATTTTACTCCCGTTACTCGCATTAAGGGAGAGGTAAATAAATTATTCGTCCGCAGAATGACCCCCAGAGAATGGGCAAGATTACAGGGATTTCCCGATAGTTTTCAGATTGTTGTTAGCGATGTCCAAGCTTATAAACAGTTCGGCAATTCTGTGGCTATTCCCGTGGTAAAAGCGGTGGCAAAAGAGGTGATTAAAGCTTTAGATTTATCCAGAAATTCTCAAGAAAATATCAGGGTTAGAGACCTACAGGGAAAACAATTAGAACTATTGTCAATCTGAGGAACAATAACAATTTTTTCTAGGGGTTTGGGTATAGGACAGCGTTTCTTATCAAGATGAAGTATAACCTAATTTGCTATGGACGACCGACGACCGGCTCCCCAAAACCAAAACTTCCTATCTCACCGTTAAGATAACTGCTATAATAATGGTTAATTATTTAATCAATGCGATTGCCGTTTATGCTGAAGTCTGACTGGATTAAATTAATCAATGCTATTCGTCTCCGAAAAAAAGAATATAATGGCACGGATGGAGATATTCATTATAGCTTCTATTACAAGAAAACTTCTAACAATAGAGACTATGGAGAGGGGGGAGATATGGTTGATTTAAGTTATGATGAGTGTTCCTTGGGATTGAGATATAAAGGAGATAGATTTGTTTTAACGTCTGTCTATGGTCATACCGTATGTTGTCGTCGTCCTAAATACGATAGTTATGTGTTAGAAAAAATACAAAAATATCATTCTAGAGAAGAATTTATACCTCATATATGTCCTGGTCATCCCACTACAGCTTCTGGTTGCAGTTTTAGCAATGATAATGACTTTTTCTATTATGCGGGTTTTTATACCGCCGCTTTTTTATACGCTTTTGATGTCAAAGATACTAAGCTACAATTAATTGACAAAGAATGGATTGTTTTTGATTCTAAATTCGGCTATTTTGATTTTGCCACCTATTTTTCTAATCATCAAGTTATCCCGATTAAATTACCGATCCCAAAATTTATTGATCCCAATCATACATCAGTATTAAAACTAGCAGAAGGGGTAGAAATAAACGATCAAGATCATACTAATTATCAGCAAGCTTCCCAATACTTAGATGAGATCAGAAGGGAAATTAAAGATGGGTTACTTGACCAATAATAGAGTAAATCGGGATAATAAATGCCTCTCTTGTCCTTTGTCTAATAATTTTTACTCATTAAATATCCGTTCCTTAACGAGAGCTTGATTTTTTTCCTACAAATGAGAGATTACCTAACGCACTCTACCTAAAATTTTCTTAATAAATAGGCTATAAGCAATGTTTTTTCTAGCACCAAAATAGGATTCTGACTAGACGCGGTTTTTCCCTAGAGGTAAAAATAGGAAACCAACAGAGGTGATGGTTTTTGGGTTGTGCTTGTTAAAGGTATCTTCCCTATACTACACTTGTAACACCAATAGGTTTAGTATTCGGGAGAAAAAATTATGCGGACAATCACACGCACCACCACTACCGATATGGAAGTCACCAGCATTCGTCTGGAAAGAGTCCTCAAAGACAAGCTGAAAGAGATTTCCGGCAATCAAGGTTATCAAGCACTCATTCGCGATGTCTTATGGAATTTCGTTCAGCAGAAATCAGGAGATTATCGACCGCAGTTTTGTGCTGGTGATATAAGGGCAGTATTTAACGCTACAGCTAGAAAAAATGAGATTTGCGCTCTCACAGGCAAGTTAATCCCCGCTAATGAAACAATGTTGTTAGGTTTGACTATCTATGGCGATTTAGTTCCGTTGAGTATGGATAGTTATGCCAATTTAAAATAAGTTTGACTAGGGTGGGGCAGAATCCGGTATAGTTAGTCCTCACCCAAGGGAAGTGGGAATTATAAATTATAAATTATGAATTATGAATTGAGAGGTGGGGAGTTTTTTGCTGTGAACAGTGAACTGATAACCGATAACTGATAACTGATGACTGAAGCAATTTTACGAGTGGTTTTAATTAATCCGCAAATTCCGCCAAATACGGGGAATATTGCCCGTACCTGCGCCGCAACGAGGACAGAATTGCATTTAGTTGGTCCCTTGGGTTTTGAAATTAGCGATCGCTATCTAAAGCGGGCCGGCTTAGATTATTGGCCTTATGTAAAACTTATGTACCACTTGACAATAGGTAATTTCTGTGCATATCAACAAAAGAGCGGCGGACGAGCGATCGGGTTTACCGTGCGCGGCAGCAGCAGTTATGTCCAGTACACCTATCAAAGCGGAGATTGGCTACTTTTTGGCAGTGAAACCGACGGTATTCCGGCAGATTTATTAAATAAGTGCGATGACACGGTTTATATTCCCATGGCAGAACCGGGGGTGAGAAGTTTAAATCTTTCCGTTAGTGTGGCGATCGGATTATTCGAGGCCAGACGACAATTGGGATTTACTCGTTAGCGGGACATTTGGCTATATAAACAGAGCAAATAAACTAAATTGAGCAAAAAATCAGAAAATTGCTTTTATTTAGCTGATTTTTGCCCATATCAGAAAAAAATAGCGATCACCGTCAATCTTGTCCGTAATAACAGCAAGAAATTATGTGGATTATCCTAGCGCAAATTAATTTTTGTTCCTTTCTAATCCCATAATTTATTGAAAATAAAAAGGCAAGATGAGGCTCATGAATATCTTCGACCTTTCTCGAAAACATTTTGGCAATCTACAGCTTTTTCATCGGCAAAAATCCACCTCTGGCTTAACTCAAGTCGAGATGTTAGTTACCTTAATTTTATTAGGAATTCTCTTAACCATTGCCCTTTCTGTTTATCAGCGTTTAATAGCTTGGATTCGCTTAAATATCGCCACCTTTGAAATATCACAGCAGTGGAAAAATACCCGTTACCAAGCCATGGGAGAAGGTTCTTATCCCCTATCTTTGTGCATGGCAGAAAGTGAAACCGAACAGATTAAAGTGGCCAAAGTGCAGGGGGACGAATGTGAAAATGTCACCGAATGGACTCCCATCACTCGCGGTGTTAGCATCGATACTAATAATTCTACCCTACGCCGAGTTAGTGGACCTGTGGGTAATCAAGGTACAATTTATCGCGCTAGTTGGGCCGATACAAGGGGGGGTTTAGGAGGTTCTTGGGGACAGTTAGGCAGAATTACTTTAGTTGCTTCGGGTACACCCGACAAACGCTGTTTATTTTTATTCCGTGTTGATGGTAGTTGGGATATTCGTCAAGATGATAGATGTGTGCTTTAAAGCTGATTTAAAACTAGGGAATCAGGCGATCGATTTGTTGAGCTAAATCAAAATCTAAGTTACTTAAACCTCCCACGTCATGGGTAGTGAGGGAAAGAGTGACGCGATTGTAATTGATGGTAATATCAGGATGATGACCTAGTAATTCAGCCGGAGTAACTAAGCGATTAACAAAAGCGATCGCTTCGATAAAATTGTTAAATTTAAAAGTTTTTTCAATCCGTTGATCTCGTAACTGCCAGCCCGGGATAGTCTGTAATTGTTGGGAGATTTCTTGATCGGATAAACGAGTAGTGGGTAAAGAGAGGACTAATTCCCCAGTTAACCCAATCATGAAAGCGATCGCTATTGCTAAGAATTGGTTCAACATTGAAGACGCTCCCGTAGTTGTGGTGAGCAGAAAAAGTGATCGATCGGGAGAGCATAAGCCCAAAATCTAACATTAAGAAACACATTACACCAAAATATCGAGAGAGCCACGCTCAAAAATCGAGAATCCCGACAGATAGCCTTTCTGGGGGGAAACTTAAACGGTTTTCAGTCCGTCTGGGATTACACTAGAAAATACTCACTTATTCGATCGAGCCGTTCATGATTATTTCCGTCGTAGCACTGAAGGGAGGGGTCGGGAAAACCACCACATCGATTCATTTGGCCGCCTATTTTCAAGAAAAAGCGCCCACCCTATTGATTGATGCGGATAAAAATCGTTCGGCTCTCCATTGGTCCCGGGAAGATACCCTTCCTTTTATGGTAGCGTCCCAAGCTGGAGCGACGGGACTGGTGAAACAATACACTCATATTATCGTCGATACCCAGGCCCGGCCGGAGCCAGACGAGTTAAAAGATTTAGCTCAGGGCAGCGATTTATTAATTTTACCCACCACTCCCAATCATCTCGATATCGATGTCACCATTAAAGCGGCAGAATTGCTGTCCACGATGACCGATAATTATCGAGTTCTGTTAACCCAAGTGGATTCACGGACAAAAACAGGACGGGAAGCGCGGAAAGCTCTAGAAGAAGCGAAATTACCGCTATTTAAGCGAGAAATTCCCCGTTTAGTCGCTTTTGAACGAGCGGCCGAAAAGGGAGTTATCGTCAAAGATTATCCCGACCCCCGGTCGAATTTCGGTTGGCTTTGTTACCAAGCGGTCGGTAAAGAAATTTTTGCCCTAATGACATAAATTGTTAAAAAAGTTAACATTAATATTTATGTCATTTTTCCCCGAAAAGATACTTAATCTGCATGGGGACTTTTTGTAATCTTCCGTTAAGTGTTCACTCCTAAATCCGTAAAGTCTGAGACAATCAAAAAAAGTCTGACTGTAGGAGAACCCTCTATGAAATTGGCCTATTGGATGTATGCGGGTCCCGCTCATATTGGCACTTTAAGGATCGCCAGTTCCTTTAAAAATGTTCATGCTATCATGCACGCTCCTCTGGGAGACGATTATTTTAACGTCATGCGCTCGATGTTGGAAAGGGAGCGTAATTTTACCCCCGTCACTGCTAGTATTGTCGATCGTAATGTTTTAGCCCGGGGTTCCCAAGAAAAAGTCGTCGATAATATTGTTCGCAAAGATCGCGAAGAAAGTCCCGATTTAATTGTTTTAACCCCCACCTGTACCTCCAGTATTCTCCAAGAGGATTTACAAAACTTTGTCGAAAGAGCGCGACAGGATGCCCAAGGAGATGTGCTACTGGCCGATGTCAACCACTATCGCTATAATGAACTACAAGCGGCCGATAAAACCCTCTATCAAATTATCAAATATTATCTCGATAAGGCCCAGAGAAAAGGGGAAATTATCTCCCAGAAAACCCCTAAACCTTCGGTTAATATTATCGGTATTACCACCCTCGGTTTCCATAACCAACATGATCGCACGGAATTAAAGCGGTTAATGGCAGATTTGGACATTGAAGTTAACGAAATTATTCCCGAAGCTGCCTCGGTGGAAAACTTAAAAAATCTGCCCCGCGCTTGGTTTAATCTGGTTCCCTATCGAGAAGTGGGATTAATGACAGCCAAATATCTCGAAAGTGAATTCGCTATGCCCTACGTTGATATTACCCCCATGGGAGTGGTGGAAACAGCGCGCTGTATTCGCAAAATCCAAGAGGTAATTAATGCCCAAGGTGCAGCAGTAGATTACGAAGATTTTATCAATGAACAAACTCTGCATATCTCCCAAGCTGCTTGGTTTTCTCGTTCCATTGACTGTCAGAATTTAACCGGGAAAAAAGCGGTGGTTTTTGGTGATAATACCCACGCAGCCGCTATGACAAAAATTCTCGCCAGGGAGATGGGAATTCATGTGGTTTTAGCGGGTACTTATTGCAAGTATGATGCGGATTGGTTCCGGGAACAAGTGAGTGAATATTGCGATGAAGTGTTAATTAGTGATGATAATGGGGCGATAGGAGATGCTATTGCTCGATTAGAACCAGCGGCGATATTTGGTACTCAAATGGAACGTCACGTCGGCAAACGTTTAGATATTCCCTGTGGAGTAATTGCCGCACCTATTCATATCCAAAATTTCCCCCTCGGTTATAAACCTTTCTTAGGTTACGAAGGCACTAATCAGATCGCCGATTTGGTCTATAATTCCTTTACTTTGGGTATGGAAGATCACCTATTAGAGATATTCGGTGGTCATGATACCAAAGAGGTAATTACTAAGGGTATTTCGGCAGATTCTGACCTAAATTGGAATAAGGAAGCTACGGTAGAATTGCAGAAAATACCCGGTTTTGTGCGCGGGAAAGTCAAACGAAATACCGAAAAATTCGCCCGCGATCGAGGTATTGGTGAAATAACTTTAGAGGTAATGTATGCCGCTAAAGAATCCGTAGGAGCTTAATTATTTCTTAGGGCTGAAAGTTAACAGCATTCAGCCCTATTTTTTAGTTATCTACTTAATCCCTTAAGTATTCTTTCCTCTACTCCTTTCCCCTGAATTAAAACCCCAAATCTTCCTAAACCGGTGGGATTTATTAATTGATGTAAGGCATCTCGACGCTGAAATATAGTTAATATATCGATTTTTCCTTGAGAAAGTTCATTTAATCTATCCCCTAATCCCAAAGCCATTAAAAATAATCCTTGCTGAGTAAAACCGAGATTTTTTAAGCCTAATTTCTCCCCTTGACGTTGTAAAGCAGTAAAATCCACATGAGTGGTAATATCTTGTTCTCCTACCCACAAATAAGGATGATCATGACGCTGATGTTGTCGATAACATTGTAGGGTTCCTTGACTTCTTTGGGGATGATAATATTTTTCGGCAGTGTAACCGTAATCTATGGTTAAGATATAACCTCGATCGAGTTTCCGATTAACGGTTTCTAACCAGTCTAAAGCTAATAAGTTTACCTCGGTTTGATAACCCTCCGGATAAAGTGGGGAAGGAATATTTATCCCCACTAAATCAAAATAGTCTTTGATTCTGTCGGTGGATAAATCTGCGATAATCTCCTGAAAAGGTTCCCCCAATCCCAGATAAATTTCTCGCAATTCTCCCGACTCGATCACAACTCGATGGACAGGAAAAGCATCGATTAACTCATTACTAAACACACAACCCACAAGGGAATTATCGTCTAAATTCGGCCAACTTTGCCAAGATACCGGGGAATATCCCGCTAAAGTTGCCCGTTGTCTTTCCCTGAGTTTCTGAGATTGTTCAATAATTATATAACTGAGATTTTCGTAAAAATCAGCATAGCTATCACTTAAATAATCAAGGATATCTTTCGCTAAAATCCCCGAACCTGCTCCCACTTCCACTAAAGTAAATCCAGGCGAATTGCCCAAAAATTCCGCCATCTCGACAAATTGCTCTGCTAACAATTGACCAAAATCTGCCCCTAGGGACGAGGAAGTAAAAAAATCTCCTTTTGAGCCAATTTCTACTTTTCCAGAGGTGTAATAGCCATAATCAGGGTTATAGAGAGCTAAATCCATCCAGCGCTCGAAGCTAATTCGACCCGCTACTGATTGTTTAATTTCCTCTAGGATGATTGCTTCTAAATTCATCTTGATCGGGGAAGTGGGTAAGATTTTTCAGTGATCAGTAAACAGTAATCAGTAAACAGGTATAAAGATAAAGATAAAGATAACTAACTAATTAACTTAAAACTTACATCTGATAACTGATAACTGATCACTGATCACTGATAACTGATTTCCTCTCCGGCATGATAGGAACTGCGGACTAGGGGGCCGGATCTAACTTGGGAAAAACCCATTTTTTGGGCAATTTCTCCCAACTCGCTAAATTCTGCGGGAGTCCAATATTTCTGTACGAGCAAATGTTCCAGAGAAGGACGCATATATTGACCAATAGTAACTCGATCGCAGTCGATCGCGCGTAAATCTGCCAAAGTCTCGATAATTTCCTCTTTTGTCTCACCGTGACCGACCATTAAGCCGGATTTCGTCGGAATTGAGCGATCGATTTCCTTAACATAACGCAAAACCGCCAAAGAGCGATCGTATTTAGCCCCGCGTCTAACCGGCTTTTGCAAACGGCGCACCGTCTCGATATTGTGATTGTAACAGGCGGGTTTTGCCCCCACCACCGTCGCCACCCGTTCCTGTTGACTTCCCTTACCTCCAGCAAAATCCGGGGTTAACACCTCAATTAAAGTGTGGGGATTGAGTTCGCGAATCGCCGTCATCGTCCGCACAAACCAACTGGCCCCGCCGTCTTCCATATCATCTCTGGCTACAGAAGTCAAGACAACGTAACTTAAATTTAACAATTGCACCGCTTCCGCCACTTTTTGCGGTTCCTCCACATCGAGAGGCATGGGTGCATGACCCTTATCCACTTGACAAAAAGCACAGGACCTGGTACAAGTGGGACCCATCAACAAAAAAGTCGCCGTACCTTGGGCATAACATTCGCCGCGATTAGGACAGCGACCCTCCTCGCAGATAGTATGAATGTTCCTTTGTTTGATAATGCGCTGAACCGTGGAAATTTCGCTAGATTTGCCGAGTGAACGCCGTAACCAAGGAGGTAAAGAGGTTATTTCCTCGCGCCACTGTGGGGGTATATTGGACATGAGAAGTTAACTAATGTTGGGGGTTGGGGATTCCAGTTATCAGTTATCACTGGGGAGAAGGGAGAAGGGAGAGAGACGACCGACTCCCCAAAACGAAAACTTTTGATCTCACCCTTAAGATAACTGTCATAAGCTGAGAAAGCGACTCAAGATTATTGTTAATCAAAAAGGAAACTTGGGCAATGGGACGACGGCAACGGGGAAAAATTTTCAATCTGGTCATTCAAGGATTGGTGGGTTGCCTCTTGGTTAGTATTTTTGTTCTTAATCCCCAGCCATCCCTAGGCCAAAATTTTCTGGTTCCATTTGTATCTCCCACGGGTACAAGGATTTTTGTAGCCGGGGATATAGAATATGCTTCCGTGCATCTAGATGGATTTACCTTATTTCAGATTGCCTCCCAAGATTTTACCGCTTCTGAGGCCCGGGAACTCTCCCCGGTAGAAAGACGGGCTAGCCGCATTGAAAGGGGCTTAAATAATATTATCAATCGGGGTTTCGATCCGACAACCCTGCAAGTAAGTACGGCGACTCTCAATAATTTAACCGTGATTGTGGCCAAGGATAACCAGAATTTACCGCAACAGGTAATTCTGACAGTAACAGAAGTTGATGCCCTGATCGATTCTTCTTCGGTTGGCGATTTAGCGGACAGATGGGTTAAAATCATCCAAACAGCTTTGCTCCAAGCTTGGCAAGAACGTCAGCCCGCCCCTCGTCGGCAACAGGTAATGACTGCCACTATAATTATTTTGGGGCTAACTTTCTTAAGCTGGGTATCAATTTGGTGGCAGAAACACCTAAGAAATCGCTTTAATCTCCTCAAAAAACAAGCTAAAAGGCAATCCGATCAAAATTTACCCATAAATTCCCCCCCCAGAAAAGATCGCTCCCAAGAGCCGATTTTAGCCTCTCTAGAAGATTCCTCTAATTTCCGTCAACAGGCTGATATTCAGCGACAACTGACGCTAAATATTCTCTGGAAAAGACTGGCTCTTATTGGACTGATACTGCTTTGGTTTGGCGGAATAGCGGCGATTTTGTATGTATTTCCCGAAACTAGGCTAGAAGGACGCGGAATAATCCGTATTCCTTTACAGATTTTTATCATCTGGTTGCTGATGACATCAGTCAGCAATATGGTTAATCTCTACGTTAATTCCAGACTACGCGAGTGGGTAGAGGAAGGAGCGGTTTTTTCCGAAAATTTGGAAAGGAGGATTCTGCGCGCTCCCACTTTATTAGAAGTTTGGCGACAAATTATCACATTTATCGCTATTTTTCTGGGAATTTTGGTTTTTTTGAGTTGGATGGGCCTTTCTTTCGCCTTTTTACTCACGGGAGCCGGTTTAGTGGGAGCATTGCTCACCTTTGCCTTTCAGGATCTTTTAAAAGATTGGATTAACGGTTTTCTGATTGTCTTTGAAGATCAATACACCGTCGGTGATATGGTCCAGTTTCAGGAGTTTATTGGTTTGGTGGAAAATATGAGTTTGCGAGCGACTCAATTGCGGGCCGCCGACGGACGTTTAATCACTATTGCCCATAACCAAATTATCACCGCACACAACCTCAGCAAAGATTGGGCGCGGGTCGATTTTACCATCGAAGTCGCCTATCAGACCGAGCCAGATCTGGCGATCGCTTTAATGGCAGCCATCGCTGAAAATATGGCTGTAGATCCACAATGGCAAGAAGATATCATCAATCCCGTGCAGGTTGCTGGTGTCAGTCGGGTTTCTCACACGGGAATGGAAATTATGCTCAGAATTGTCGTCAAAAGATTACGACAATGGGACATAGAAAGAGAGTATCGTCGTCGTCTCAAGATTGCTTTTGAGGAGAAGGGAATTCACATCGGTATCCCCCAACAAAGTTTCCTCATAGCAAGAGATAGAGAAGAATTCAAGGGACAGTTTTAAAAGGGAGTGATACTAAATCCTGTTTAAAAGGTATAGGAGAGTGGGGTGTAGGGTGTAGGGTGTGGGGAGAAGGGAGAAACAATTCATAACTTGAGAGTTAATCACACTATTAAAAACGGATTTGTTATCAGTTAGCAGTTATCACTCCGCGTCCTGTAGGGGCGAAGCATTCGGATAGAAAATCTACGGTTTCACCGATAGGTTAGGGACTTGCGCTTTGATAATGTACCTTTTGGGCGAACGCAGTTCGCCCCTACATTGTGGACAAAATCCGTTACTGTAGGGGCGCAAAGCTTGCGCCCTCCGATCGATTGGGATATTATTCCCACGCAAGTCCCTTATTGCCCGAATGCTTCGCCCGTACTTTTTGCCGCAAACCCTAAGTAGAAAATTGCCGTCTTTTCACTGATTACTGATCACTGATTACTGTTTGGTAGGTTTAAACTAGGTTAGGATAGCTAACCTAACCTAGAAAATTTTTAGGAAGCTAAGGCTACCTCGACTATTTGTTGTAGTTCCCCATTTTGATAGAGTTCGATCATAATGTCGGAACCGCCAATAAATTCACCGTTGATATAGACTTGGGGAATAGTCGGCCAATTGGAATACTCCTTAACTCCTTGTCTTAACTCCTGATCTTGCAGAATATCGACAGTTTCGTAGGAAACCCCCAGAATATTGAGAATTTGTATGACGTTATTCGAGAAACCACACTGAGGCATTAATTTATTGCCCTTCATGAACACAAGAACTTTGTTATTCTGAACTAATTGATCGATTCTGTCCTTAGTTTCGGGTGTCATAGGTCTAGTAGCTAGAATTTGAGCAAGAATAGCCAATCCTGAGACGTGGCATATCCTATCAGTTTAGCACAAGCCGTTGAGATAGCCTTAAAAAGGAAGGTCTTCGTCCTCCTCCAAACTCTCTAAAATTTCGTTAACATCAGGTCTCCCGCGCACGATAGTCATATTTTCCAGAGACTTATTAACTTTAGTTTCTACGGCCGAATTTTCTGGCACTGAATAACCCATATTGACCAGTTCACCATCAAAAGATTTCGCTAACTTTTGAGCGGCCGCCAAAATTTCGCTAACATCGACATCTTGATCTAATGTCTCTAAAGATGAATCAAAATTTAAGATTTTTTGGGGCAGTTCTGTGCTAGGAGTTTTTGGGGTTCCCGATGCAGTGATCTTTGCTTCTTTTTTCTCGATAATTGCTTCTTTGACCGGGGGAATATCCACCACGGTCATAACTTTATTTTCGGGAGTTATTGGTGGAGTTGCTGCGGTTTCTGGTGGTGGTTGTATCCTAGCCGCCGGGGATGGGGAAACTTCCGCAGCCATGGCAGCAGTAGCGGAACCTACCTGTAAGTGAACTTTAATCCGGCGCTGAAAAACTGCCTCGAAAGCTGACTCAATATTAGTCAATCGTAGCCGGGCCATTTTTAATAATTGTTCCGAAGATATGCTTAAATAAGCACTCGATTCTTCCATATTAAAAAGACTGCCGTGCTGACGCAAGAGAGTGCGAGTAGTGGGGGGTTCCATTACTTCTAAAACCTGCTGCCAAATTTGTTCATGATTGTCATCACTAGCAACAGTTTTAACCTCAGTTTTCGGCACTGCGACGCTAGTTGTCGGGGTGATAACCGCCGGTTTTATCGGTTCATTAACTGGCGCCGGCGCTGTGATCACTTCAGGGGGCCTCTCGACGCTGGTTTGG
Source organism: Microcystis sp. M169S2 (assembly GCF_020245865.1). Taxonomy (NCBI): domain Bacteria; kingdom Bacillati; phylum Cyanobacteriota; class Cyanophyceae; order Chroococcales; family Microcystaceae; genus Microcystis; species Microcystis sp. M169S2. The sequence goes on along the minus strand of NZ_JADBUB010000170.1, from coordinate 7,140 downwards.
GGACGGGAAGGTGCTACCGTGGCAACTAGAGGAATCACCTGTGCTTGCGGTAACAGTCCTAATAGAGTGACTTCTAACCAGAGACGGGGTTGAGTGGTGTTTTTTAGTTGTGTTTCGCTGTCTTTAAGAAGTTGTTGACCGCGGAGAATTTCCTCTAAAGACCAAGTACGCGCTTCCGTACATAATTCCTGCCAAGTGGGAGCAGTGACAGCCACCATTTCTGGACGATTAGGGGCGGTTTTGGCTAAAAGTAGGTTTAAATAGAACCCCGCTAGATTTTGCAAGACGATTAAAGGTTCCTTACCGCGATTCATCAGATGGCGACATTGTTCGATAACTTGATCGGGAATATTGCCATGAATGACTTTAAGTAGGGTTAAGAGGTCTCTTTCGGGGACTGCACCGACTAAATCCCAGACTCGCTCGGCCGTAATCGTTCCTGCGAGTAAACTTAATTGATCGAGGAGACTTTCCGCATCGCGTAAACCACCGTTAGCGATCTGAGCCACTAGGGTTAATGCTTCTAGGTTAATATCGATCGCTTCTATTTGGGCGATTTTTTGTAGGTGTGCCACCATCGCATCGAGAGCAATACGGCGATAATCAAAGCGTTGACAACGGGAGATGATGGTAGGCAAGACACGCTGAGGATCGGTGGTAGCAAGCACAAAAATCACTCGATCTGGCGGTTCTTCCAGAGTTTTCAGCAAAGCATTAAAGGCCGCCGTACTGAGCATATGGCAGTTATGAACTAATAACCCATTGGCAACAAAATTATGATTGTCCTCCACTTCTAGGTCATAGACGCTTTCTGTGTCACCTTCTTGAATCCCTATCACTTCCTCGAAATTTGTAAGCCATTGAGGGGATTGCATAGGGTTGTAAATCGGCAATCCATCGGGCTGTGGCCGATGCTCCCATTTTGAGGTAATGATAGATCTTCCCCGTACTGTGTCGAGTATAGGATAGGCTTTTTGTAGCGTAACCTCTTTGAGTGAGCCAATCGGCAATAAGTTGATTTTCGGGGGGGGAATATCCTTCCGTGTGTAATTGGATAAAACGGCTTCCGTGAGGGGTGATACTGAGTGATCCGTCATCCATATACCACCAAGCCAGTCCTTCGGGCGTGATGTTTTCCAGCCAATTGAGGGAAACAAATTTTCGTTCTCCTTGAGGTCTGACCATCTGGAAAACTTCTCCAAGGCTGGGATGACAAACGCTGCGGGCATAGATTGAAAGTTCTCCATATCCACCGTTGGCAACGATTTGTGACTGAATTTGTAACTCTGGAAGACGACTGGCTTTGTATTCAAGCCATTCTTGTTGTTTACTGCCATGATTCCAGCGTATTCTCGGCCATCGACTGTTTTGGTTGGGGTAATCGATAGTTCCATCTCCGAGTAAAGTCCCGTATATAAGTCCGAGGCTGTTTGAGGACAAAGATTCTCGATGGAACAGTAATTTTTTGGTTCGCTTTTCCCATAAACCGTGTCCTTGTTTGTAAGGATGTCTTTGCCAATAGGATTCAATACTTTTGATCCCTCTGCCTTTTTGTTGGAGAAACAAGGGAATTTCCAGTTTTTCCCCACAGCCACACTGACAAAAGGGCTTGATGGATTCAGCCTGTTGCAAAATAGAGGCCAAGTCATAAACTCTTGTTGCGTTACTATTGCCATAGTTTTGATGCCCTGAAACGAAACGTCGGTTATGTCCATCCCTTCCATACTTAGAGATGAGTTGCCCGCAGCCACATTCACAGGGGATAAGATATGATTGCCGATTTTGAGATTTTTTGCTTGTATCCATGCTTTTTCTGTTCTAATCAAATGATTACCAGTGCAATTAATCGTCCGATTTCTGGTTTGAATGGTTAAAGTTGCTTTTACGCCTCGGTTTAGCCATCGCAGGACTTTTTTATATTCCCACTCTCCGCTGCTCTCGTTGTAACTGAGAACTCGTTTTCCGAGAATCTCAGGATGATTAATGGGGATTAATCCCGTTTCGGTGAAAACAAGGCTATCCCCAGTCAGGCATTCATCGATGACATAGACTTTATAACGACATTGGACGGGGGCAAATTGCGATCGCTCGATAATTTCCCGAATGTTATCCACACCGGTATTACTAGCGGCATCAATTTCGATCACGTCTAGGGCCGAACCATTGGCGATCGCTTGACAGACGGAACATTTACCGCAGGGAATCGGCGTCGGATGGTCACTAGACAGACAGTTGAGGGATTTGGCTAAAATTCGCGCCGAGGAGGTTTTCCCCGTGCCTCTGGGTCCAGTAAATAGGTATGCAGGAGCGATTCGCTCACTGATTAAGGCATTACTCAGGGTCGTGGCGATCGCTGATTGTCCCACCAAATCGGCAAAGGTTTGGGGACGATACTTATGATGTAGAGGTTCGTAGGTCATGACTGGCTGAAAACTTTTTCCGCACCCTAGAGACTACTATTATCCTATGCCGATTCTTTTTCAACACGAGAACAAGTGTATGCTTTTTATCTAGCCAGTTGTAATGCGCGATTTGCATCACAAGAATGGCAATTTAGCTAAGGCTTCTAATAAATTGTATTAATAACTACAATTTCGCCGAGAAAATCTGCGGACTATCTTAGTATGCCTAAAGACAGCGCCACTAATCAGACCAACTGCTTATGACTGAATCTACAAAAACCCAATGTCCTTACTGTGGAGTAGGTTGTGGTTTGACAGTCACCCCCCCCGCGTCGGCCGGACAAGCATGGAAAGTCTTCGGGGACAAGTCCCACCCCTCCAGTCAAGGTATGGTCTGTGTTAAAGGGGCCACCGTAGCGGAATCAATCGATAAAAATCGCCTCAAAACCCCGATGATCCGCGATTCTCTCCAAGAGCAATTCCGTCCTTGTACCTGGGAAGAAGCCCTCGATCGCATCGTTAACCGTATCCAAACTCTAATCGCTCAGGGGGAAAAGGAAAGTATCTGTCTATACGGTTCGGGACAATTTCACACCGAAGATTACTACATCGCCCAAAAACTGGTCAAGGGCTGTCTGGGAGTCAATAACTTTGATGCTAATTCCCGTCTCTGTATGTCCTCGGCCGTGGCCGCTTATCGGGACAGTTTCGGGTCCGACGGTCCCCCCTGCTGTTACGATGACCTAGAATTAACCGATTGTGCCTTTCTGGTGGGGACAAATACGGCCGAATGTCACCCCATCATCTTTAACCGTCTGCACAAGTATCTCAAAGGTAACAAAGAAGCGAAATTAATCGTCGTTGATCCCCGCAGGACAAAAACCGCCGAGGCCGCTAATCTCCACCTAGCCATTAACCCGGGGACTGATATTGACCTATTTAACGGTATTGCTCACCTGTTACTGAATTGGGGGGCGATCGATACCTATTTTATCGATAAATGCACCCAGGATTTCCCCAAATACGCCGAAATTATCCGCCATTATCCCCCGGAAATCGTCGCGCATAAATGCGGTATCCCCATCGACGATTTAGAAAAGGCTGCCCGCTACTGGGCCGAATCAAAAAGAGTGCTTTCTCTCTGGTCGATGGGTATTAATCAATCTAGCGAAGGCACGGCCAAAGCCCGCACTTTAATCAATTTACACCTAATGACGGCTAATATCGGTAAACCGGGGGCTGGTCCTTTTTCCCTAACCGGACAACCCAACGCCATGGGAGGACGGGAAGCTGGCGGCCTCTGCCATCTTCTCCCCGGTTATCGTTCCGTCAAAAATCCCCAACACCGGGCCGAAGTGGAACAAGCTTGGGGTTTACCTGCCGGCCGGATTTCTCCGGTCCCCGGTCGCGATGCTTGGAGTATGATTACTGGTTTGGAGACGGGAGAGGTCAAACTTCTCTGGATTGCCGCCACTAATCCGGCTGTTAGTATGCCTGATCTAGAACGCACCAAGGCGGCCCTGTTAAAATCCCCTTTTACTATCCATCAGGATGCCTACTATCCCACGGAAACCAGCGCCTATGCCCATTTATTACTGCCAGCAGCCCAATGGGGCGAAAAAACGGGAACAATGACCAATTCTGAGCGCATGGTGACTTTAAATAAGGCTTTTCGCCCTCCCGTCGGTCAAGCTAGGGCCGATTGGCAAATTTTTGCCGAAGTTGGTCGCCGTTTGGGGTTTCAGGCACAATTTAATTTTCAGGATTCCGCCGAGGTATATTCCGAGTTTGCCCGCTTGACATATAAACGTCCTTGTGATATAACGGCGATTAATTATGAGCGCCTGGCCGAGACTCCCCGACCGTGGCCCGATTCCATCGATGAAATTTCCGCCCCTAAAACCGCTAATTCCGGGGAATTACTGGATAATTTAGTTAAAGATGAAGATAAAAGCCAAAAAACAGCCGCAAAACGCCTTTATACCGATGGTAAATTTAATACTGCCGATGGTCGTGCTGTTTTCGCTGCCTACCACAGTAAAGGTCTAGCGGAACCCCCGGACGATGATTATCCCCTAGTGTTGACCGTGGGGCGTTTGTACGGTCACTGGCACACCCAAACTCGCACCGGCCGCATCGAGAAAATTGTCAAAATGCACCCCGCACCTTTTCTGGAAATTCATCCCCAAGATGCGGCAAAATTGGGCATAGAAACTGGGGAATGGGTGGAGGTGCGTTCTCGTCGCGGTTCTGCCCGTTTTCCCGCTTTAATTACCAAAGCAATTGCTCCTAATTGTGTCTTTGTGCCGATGCACTGGGGGGCCCTGTGGGCAGAAAATTCTGAGGCCAATAGTCTCACCCATCCGGCCGCTTGTCCGATTTCCCTGCAACCAGAATTAAAAGCTTGTGCTGTCAAATTAATCCCGTTGAAGTCTTTAGTTAATGCCGAATTATCTCCCAGTCAATTTCTGGCAACTCCCTAATCAAATTTGGCTTTCCCTTTGGTTACTTTTGTAATACCAATTCTCCACAATCTGATAGGTAGTTTGTGTTTAAAAACCTCTTGCATAATTAATTTTTCAGTGTTCAAAAACGTCAAAAATAAAGATTAAATGGCATAAAGTCTGTAAATAGACCATTTAACTGATTATTATTCATTCTTAATTCTCCTGACTACTGACTACTGGCTACTGACTCCTAACCCCAACAACAAACTTTTTCAGCAAACCTTACTTATTAACTCAAGACGCATTTTAACCGCCTATCCTTAGATTAGCTGAATGCACTTCTTACATAATTTTTTTATGGTATAATGCGGGGGTACTTTTCTTTCGATTTTTAGATGGAAGTCGAAAACTGGTATCATCTACGTCGCTGCTGTCAGCCTGCTGTTGAATGTCTTGTTCGTCCCGCTGCCAGTCGGTAGCCCCTCTCGAATCACCTCACCATGACGACAACAACTCTGACTCCCGCGCCAGTTCAAGCATCAGAAAATTCCCCAGCACCCCCTGAGTGGGTAGATTGGCAAGTCGCCCATCAAATTCCCGGACGGCTGCGAATTCGCATTCCCCGACTCAATTGGGATGACGAATTTGCCAGACGCTTGCAGCGATCGCTGCTGAGAACCACTGCTATCAGCGAGAGCCGCATCAATGCCGCAGCCTGCTCCCTGATTGTCTCCTACCAGGCGGAAATGCTGTCAGCAACGGCCCTCCTGAATTACTTGCAAGCGGCCATCCTAGCGGCCGGCCTAGAAAGAGAGCCAGATGCAAGCGAGAAAGTCGGGGCTAGGAATCAGGGGACTTGGCCAACTTTAGGGATGCCGGCCTTAACCCTGGCTGTGGCGATCGCTGCTGCTCCCCTAGAACTGCCCTTCTCGATTGTGGGAGGAATTGTCCTTGCGGCTTCAATTCCTCTCTGGCAGAGGGTTAGCCAAGCCCTCACCCAGCAGGGACAAGTGACAATAGACTGCCTCGATCCCCTCTGGTTGAGTTACCAACTGCTGCAAGGTAACAACATCGCTGGCGCACTCGCCCTCAATCTGGCAGCAGTGGGAGAGAGCCTGCGCCAGAGCAAGCTCCAACAGCTAGAAGACGAGCTATACCTGCTGTTCGAGCAAGAAGACGCAGAAATCCACTGGCTCTCTGACCGGCAGCGGTTCGCTCCCGTTCCCGAGGCAGATCGAGAAGGGTGGCTAGATTCCGTCGAAAAAACCGAACTACTCCAGAACCTCAAACCCGTCGCCCAAGGAGCGATCCTACCCACTTTGTTCCTGAGTGGCACTTGGGCAATCCTGACGGGAGACTTGGGGCGTGCGAGTGCGCTGTTACCCCTTGACATCGGGGTTTCTCTGCGGGGCGTTACTCCCTTGGCAGTGGTTTCGCCCCTGACGGCGGCAGCGCGACAAGGCGTTTATATCCGCAATGCCAGGGTACTGGAAAAGCTGGCTCAGATGGATACTCTGGCCTTTACTCGCGAAAGTTTCCAGGACTTGATTACTCCGGAGCTGCTGGTGAGTTGGGGCATCCCTTCTGAGTACATCCACTTCGCCACCGATGCGGCTGCTGTTGAGGGCCTCCAAGAACAGTTGCGCCGCCAAGGTAAGCGGGTGGCTTGGATAACCGACAGTGGTAGTGATTGCTTGGCTGCCCAGGAGGATCAGGTGGTCATTTCTCTAGGGAGAGGGGAATTGGAAGCGGCCGCAGATGTCATCTTGCACAGCCACGATCTCCAGCCCCTTGGCTACACCTTTACCCTGGCGCGGCATACCCTTGCCACTGCCTACGGTAGTTTGGCGATCGCTACTCTGCCCAACCTGTTAGTGGTGGCAGTCGGGGCATTTTGGGGACTTAACCCGGTGGCAGCCGCCGCAATCAACGGCAGTTCAGCCATCCTCGCAGAACTGAACAACCTGCGCTCCCCGAAACCTAACCCCTTAGAAAACGGGTTTCTTTGAGAAACCCGTTTTCTGGATTTTCTGAGGAGCAGACCGCACTATCAAAAAATGCTATAATTTCAAATAAATTGTGTCAATAAATAAGTAGCTGGTTATAATTAAATTAAAAATCGATTTAAGGTTCGAGCCCCCCAAACCACTAGGGAGCATCTCACCTTTGCAATAAGTAGAAATGCTTAATGAGATCAATAAAAAAGTTAAAAAAGGCGGCTCTACCGAACCTGTCATGTAAAACTATCAATAACTCATGCTTGTAAAGTTTGTACACTAAGGCTTTGAGTT
>NZ_JADBUB010000017.1:0-3156 GCF_020245865.1 Microcystis sp. M169S2 | reverse complement strand
ATTGAGGGAATGAATACCAAAATAAAGCTTATTAAAAGAATGAGTTATGGATTTACCAATTTTCAACATCTTCGACTTAAGCTGTTTGCTTGCTTTAATTCATAACAAAAATTAACACACGAAAACCAGAAGAGCCTTATCCCTATTCTTCTTCCTTCCACACAAAAACCAGAAGAGCCCCAACCGAAGAACCTCACTGATTACTGTTTACTGATAACTGAAAAGTCTTCATAATTCCCAAAAAAAAACAACCCGCGGCAGTTAAACGCGAGTTATTTTTGGCTAAAATCGGATAATTACTGAACAGTAATCGTTCCGACCATACCGGCACCGCGATGGGGTTCGCAGTAGTAAGTGTAAGTACCCGGTTCGCTGAAAGTGCTTTCAAAGGACTCACCGGCGGAAAAAGCCAGACCTTTATGGGATAATTTAGCAGCCTGGGCTTCGGGAACTTTGGTGCTATCGAAAACTATGTTATGGGGAGAAAGTTTGTTATTGACCCATTTCACCGTATCTCCTGCTTTAATAGTGAGGGTGGGGGGATCAAATTGTAGTGTACCTGCATCACCGCCCATCTTCACCGTGAAGGTTTCGGCGGAAGCGGCGGCAGTGTTGAAGAAGAAGCTAGAGAGGACTAGCGCCACGGTAGCGAACAATAAACCTAATTTTTTCATGCTTGTTAATCCTTTACACGAGGGAAGATGACAAGTTTGACAGCCTGTCTTTTGACAAAAAAGTAAAAGTTTGCTTTTAACTGTCCTATGAATTAATTCTACACCAAGTTTGACAGCTTGTCTTTTGACAAGAAAACCGTTTTTTTCTGACGATGGTTGGGGAATTTCTTAAGAAATAGAGGAGAACCAATCGTGAAAAGACTATTAATTTCCCTGTGCTTGCTCTTGGCTGTGGTTACTTTCGGTATGGCTCGTCCGGCTTTAGCTGATGGGGCTTCGATTTTCAGTGCTAACTGCGCTTCCTGCCACATGGGCGGTAAAAACGTGGTTAATGCCGCTAAAACCCTGAAAAAAGAAGATTTAGTTAAATACGGCAAAGATTCCGTTGAAGCTATCGTTACCCAAGTTACCAAAGGTATGGGGGCGATGCCTGCTTTCGGTGGTCGTCTCAGCGCTGAAGATATCGAAGCTGTAGCTAACTATGTCCTCGCTCAAGCGGAAAAAGGCTGGTAAAAATTAGTTATCGGTGGCGAGTTATCCGTTGTCAGTCTGGTAAGAATTGTAGCGATCGAAATTCTTGGGACATTTGCCGGCTTAAAATAGCTAATGGTTCATCTCGGGACAAGGTTGTGAAATTGCGATCGTTTTTCTATATTTTAGGTGCGACGGTAATCATTCTCCTAGGAGTCGCTACAGCCAGTTTTGCTTGGATTCTCGCCGATAGTCCTCTGTCTTTGCTCAAAGGTGGGGTGCTGCGGGAACCGGCGGCGGCGATTTTTGTGCCGAAACAGGCCCCGGTTATGGTATCCTTGCTGGTCAATCCCGAACGTTTAGAGTCTTTTGGTCAATTAATCGCTACACCGGCTAATCGACGACGTTCCCACCAACAAATTAAGGATTTAGAAAAAAGTCTGCTCGGCAAAACGGGGTTAAATTATCAAAAGGAAATCAAACCCTGGTTAGGGGAGGAAATTACCCTCGCTGTTACTTCCCTAGATTTCGATCGCGATACCGATAATGGTATCCAACCGGGTTATCTTTTGGCAATTCAAAGTAAAGATGGTGAACGCGCTAAGGAATTTCTGCAAGCTTCCTACTCAAAACAGGCGGTTTCGGGCAAATTTGACCTCGTTTTTGAACTCTACAAGGGAGTTAACCTGATTTATCAACGTCCCTTGACCGCAGGAGATAATAATCGTTTTCTCGCTAGTGCCGTGGTGGGTGATACGGTGCTTTTTGCCAATAATATCAAGGTTTTGCGCGAGGCACTTAATAACGTGCAAGTACCGGATTTAAACCTAAAAAATAGCCCTGATTACCGAGAAGCTCTCAAAAATATCACCGAACCGCATATAGCTATAGTTTACGGCAATTTACCCCCGTTATCGGCTTGGATCGCTAATCAACCCGTCCCGGAGAGTCCCGAAGCAAAACAACGATTAGCCACGGCTTTTTCCCTCAAATCCGGGGGAATAGTCGCTCAAACCGCCTTAATTGGAGTCTTAGGACAGGATGACCAAGCACCAATTTTATCTAGTCCCGTGGGAGCATTATCTTTTATCGGCGAAAATAGCCTTTTAGTCGCCGCTAGTCGCGATTTAAATCGTTTTTGGACTCAGGTAGAGGAGGGTTTAGAAGCAGATAGTCCCCTACAGGAATTAATAACACAGGTCTTAAACCGCTTCCAGTCGCCTTTAGGTTTAAATTTGCCTGAAGACGTTTTTAGCTGGGTTAGAGGCGAATATAGTCTCGCTCTCGTGCCTAATTCAAAGGGGATGGAACCCGATAGTGTTTTTGTAGGGGAACGGGTGATGGGGGTAGAGGTGGACAGTGCGATCGAGCATTTGGATGAGTTGGCCCGCAGTCGCGGCTATAATGTGGTTAATCTGCCTTTACTCGATCGAACGGTGACAGCTTGGACAAAGTTAACCACGGCGGTCCCGGGAGGAAAAGCGCAACTAGAGACGCTCGTGACGGGAGTGCATACTAGGGTCGATAATTATGAAATTATCGCTAGTTCTGTGGAAGCGATGGGTTTAGCTTTATCTGCACAGAAAAACCCCATTTTAAGTAGTGGTAAGTTTCGACAGGCAATTACTGCTTTACCCGCAGAAAATGATGGTTATTTTTACGTCGATTGGCGACAATTGCAACCGGTAATCGAGGCAAAATTCCCGATCGTGCGGGTGTTAGAATTGTCGATTAAGCCTTTATTTAATAATCTACGTTCTCTTACTATTAGCAGCCAAGGCAGTGAAAATTCTGTGCGTCGGGGAACGATTTTCTTTAACTTGGGAGTGAAGTCTTAATCAGTTATCAGTTAAGTAGTCGTGCAAAATTAATGGCTCTTCTAGGTTCTGTGTGAGCATGGTATAATAGTAACACAGAACAGGAGGTGGGTTATGTGGATAAATTTTGATCAACTCCTCGATTTACCAAATGTAACAGTGGTCAATTATCAAAAAATTGATGAGACAATTTT
>NZ_JADBUB010000169.1:0-43434 GCF_020245865.1 Microcystis sp. M169S2 | reverse complement strand
TTCACCACTTTTTTCCTAGCTTTTGCAGTCTTGAGGGTTCTACCCTTCCTGGTGTCTTTAACGTGATGGCACCACTCCGATTCCATCCCGAACTCGGTTGTGAAACTTCACCGTGGCCAAGATACTTGTCGGGTTGCCGACTGGGACAATAGCTCGATGCCAGGATTATTCTTTCTAACCCCTCAATCTCACCAGATTGGGGGGTTTGGTTTTATCTAAGCTATGGTCTGAATTAACACAAAAGGTTGCACGATTAGTGTATTAAAAAGGTTATCGGGATGGGAATTCCAATCGCTTAACTGCTCTTGTGTCGGTTTTTCCAGTAGTTTTTCCCCGATCCAATTCTGCACTTGAGCAACCTGATCACCAGCGATCGCTTCTGCCACTTCGATTAAATTGAGGGAATCGGAAACCAGAATCAGCGCATCCCTTTGAGCATGGGGGATTAAGTCACTCCACTCCACTTCGGCTAATTCCTCTAATAACTGCTCGTGAATATTACCCATACTGTCAATCCTTGCGAAAAAGCTCGCTCAATAACGAATTAGCTCCTCTTTCTAGCATACAGGCAAAGGGACAGCCGATTTCCCCATTTATAGTAATGTTAAGCTAAAATATAACGAACGTTCGATATTAAACTTATGCCTAAGATAGTAGATGTAGAACAATACCGAAAAGAACTCCTCTTAAAAAGTGCCGAACTCTTTGCCGAGAAAGGCTATGCTGACATGACGACGAGAGAATTAGCGCAAGGATTGGGAGTGTCCACGGGAACGCTGTACCACTACTTTCCCAGTAAAGCGGCACTTTTCGAGCAATTAGTCGAGGAGATGTGCCGGCAGGATGTTTTATTAGCTAAAGCCGAGATTGATCGAGGAAAAACCCTGATAGAAAAGCTAAAAATTCTCGGAAAATTTATGACTAATCGCGAGGATTCCTGCATCAAACAATTATTCTTATCGATTGATTATTCTCAATATCAAGGACGAGAAGAACTGCGTCGTAGTCAATTTTTTGAGCGCGTTGATCGCCGCTATCATCAGGCAGTAATCGAGATTTTAGGTATTAGCGATCCGAGTGTAGCTTGGTTAGTTGTCAGCGTTATTAATGGACTGATATTAGAGCGCCTGTGGTGCAATGAACAGATTGCGATCAATGAACAAATGGAATTATTAGGTAAAATTCTTACTACTTATTTGCAGAAAAACTGTTAACCCCCAACAATCACTTATTAACTAAAAAAGTATGAAAGGTAAAACTTTTGTAAAACCAAATCAAAAGTTAATAATCGGGTTAATAGTATTAGGCACAGGATTATTAGGAATAACCACCTTTTATAGTCTTTCCCAATTCGCCAGCAAACCCGAAACCAAAACCCCTGTAATTGCGTCGCCCGTACCGCAAAAAATCACCGCTTTAGGCAGAATTGAACCGAGGACAGAAATTATCAGCATATCTGCCCCGATGTTGCTTGATTCCGATCGAGTCATGCAATTATTAGTCGATGAAGGAGATAGCGTCAAAACGGGACAAATAATCGCCATTCTCGAAAGTCAGGAAAGATTAGAGGATAACCTGCGACAGGCACAAGAACAGGTGAAAGTAGCCGCAGCCAAACTAGAACAGGTTAAAGCTGGGGCAAAAGTCGGTGAAATCGATGCTAATGCCGCTAACGTGCGAAAAATCGAAGCACAATGGGTAGGGGATCAAGCAAACCAACGGACAACTATCCAAAGATTAACAGCGCAATTAGAAGGGGATAGGGCTGCCCAAAAAGCGACAATTGGCAAATTAGAAGCAGAATATCGCAATGCCAAAGCTGAATTTGATCGCTACGAAAAACTCTATCAAGAAGGGGCAATTTCCGCCTCTAGTTTTGATACTAAAAGACTAAATTTAGAAACCAGTAATCAACAACTAACAGAAGCAAAAGTTACCCTAGAGAGAATTGAAAGCACCGGTAAACAACAGATACAAGAAGCCAAGACTACCCTAGCCCGGATTGAATCCACCGGTCAACAGCAGCTCAAAGAGGCCAGATCCACTTTAAATCAAGTCTCGGAAGTGCGGGGAGTCGATGTGCGGGCAGCCGAAGCGGAGGTAAATGCTGCCCTAGTTGCCGTTAAAAAGGCCCAAACCGAGTTAAATCAGGCTTATATTCGATCGCCAATTACCGGCAAAGTGATTAAAGTCAATACCCGTATCGGGGAACAAATCAGCGATCAAGGAATTGTTGACCTCGCTGAAACCGAGCGCATGGAAGTAATTGCCGAAATCTATCAAAGCGATATCGGCAAAATTCGCAAGGGACAAACTGCCACGATTACCGGATCGGCGTTTAAGGGCGAAGTTAGCGGAAAAGTGCGCTTAATTGCTTTAAAAGTTGACCAACAAAATATCTTCAGCAATCAACCGGGAGAAAACTTCGATCGCAAAGTTATCTCTGTCCGCATTGCCTTAGATCGCAAAAACAGTGAAAAAGTGGCAGGTTTAACCAATTCCCAAGTAACTGTAACTATTAATCAGTAGGTTTTAGGGGAAGTGGGGAAGTGGGGAAGTGGGGAATTTCAAATAAAACCCCAACACCCCAACACCCCAAAACCCCAACACCCCAAAACCCCAACACCCAACACCCAATGAAACTAACCCATCTATTCAAAAAAACGCCCCTATCTTGGTTACAGGTGACGCGAGAGAAAACCCGTTTGATTGTAGCTATTGCCGGGATTGCCTTTGCTGACTTCCTAATTTTCACACAGTTGGGGTTTCGGGATGCCTTATTTGATGCTTCCGTTAAACCCCATTATGTCCTCGATGCGGATTTAGTCCTGATTAATCCCCAATTCGATACCCTCTTTGCCGTGAAAAGTTTCTCACGCGATCGCTTGTACCAAGCTAAAAGAGTCGAGGGCATTCAATCTTTAGCCCCAGTTTATATTGCTTCGGCCCAGTGGCGCAATCCCGAAACTGCCCTAGAAAGAACTACTTTAGTCTTTGGTTTTGATCCCAGTCAACGGGTTTTTACTCTCCCAGAAGTCAATCAAAAATCTAGTGATCTAAAGATGTTAAATCGCGTCTTGTACGATCAAGCTGGTAGGCCAGAATTCGGTCCAATTGCCGATTTACTCCAGAAAAACCCCGATTTGACAGTTCAGTTAAATAAAAAAGAGGTACAGGTAGCGGGAATTTTTACCCTTGGTGCCTCCTTTGCTGCCGATAGTAACGTCATTACCAGTGATTCTACCTTTTTAAGGCTCTTTCCCGAACGTCAACCCCACGAAATCGATATAGGACTGGTGAAACTGCAAGCGGGGGCAAATATCGAAGCAGTTAAGGTCAATTTACAGGCACTTTTTCCTAAAAATGAAGTAATTGTCCTTACTTTAAAAGAATTTGCTGAAAGGGAAAAAACCTATTGGGCAAATGGTACAGCCATTGGTTTTATCTTTGGTTTAGGTACAGTAGTCGGTTTTATCGTCGGTATCGTCATTGTCTATCAAATTCTCTATTCCGATGTCACCGATCACTTACCCGAATACGCTACCCTAAAAGCTATGGGTTACGGTGATTGGTATTTAGTCGGGGTTTTGATGCAAGAGGCCTTATTACTAGCGGTTTTGGGGTATATACCCGGGTTTATCGTCTCTCTCGGTGTTTATCATCTCGCTTCCTCCGCTACACTTTTACCCATAGTGATGACTACCGCTAGGGCGATCGAAGTTTTAATCCTGACAATTATTATGTGTATTGCCTCTGGAATTGTCGCCATGGGGAAATTAAGGACAGCAGATCCAGCCGATATTTTTTAAGCTATCAAGGGTGAAATAATGCTGATTTTTCAAAAAGAGCGAGAATTAGGGGATTTTAGCCCTAATGAACCCGTAATTGCCATTAAAGGCTTAAATTACTATTTTGGCACGGGGGAATTAAAAAAACAGGTTTTATACGATATCGATCTGGAAATTAAAGCGGGGGAAGTAGTGATTATGACTGGTCCTTCGGGATCGGGGAAAACCACTTTATTGAGTTTAATGGGAGGTTTGCGATCGGCACAAGCGGGCAGTTTAAAAATTCTCGGCCAAGAAATGTTAGGAATTAGTAAGGGCAAAATGCTGAAAATTCGCCGACAAATTGGCTATATTTTTCAAGCACATAATTTACTAAAATTCCTGACAGCGAAACAAAACGTTAGGATGTCTTTGGAACTGCACGAGGAGTTTTTAGAACAAGATCTCGATCAAAAAGCCACGGCAATTTTGGAATCGGTGGGTTTAGGGGACCGCGTTGATTATTATCCCCACGATCTATCGGGGGGACAAAAACAACGGGTGGCGATCGCTCGCGCCCTCGTCAGTCATCCCAAATTAGTCCTCGCCGATGAACCGACCGCGGCCTTAGATAAACAATCCGGGCGCGATGTGGTGGAAATCATGCAGAAATTGGCAAAAGAACAAGGTTGCACGATTTTACTCGTCACCCACGATAACCGGATTCTCGACATCGCTGATCGCATTGTCAACATGGAGGATGGTCGTTTAGGCGATTAACCGCCCAAAAATTACTTGCCAAAAATCGGCCTTTCATGTTAGACTAAGATAATGTCATCTTGGAGAGGTGGCAGAGTGGTCGAATGCGGCAGATTGCTAATCTGTTGTACGAATCGTAAGACCGTACCGAGGGTTCGAATCCCTCCCTCTCCGTATTTTTTGGGTAGGTTCGATGACTGCTCGCCAAGATTATTTCTGCTCCGTATATGGCCCGGTTGCCTCTTGGCGTTTCGGCAGTTCCTTGGGCATCGATCCGATTGGTTTAGTTTCTACCTGTTCCTTTAACTGTGCCTATTGTCAGTTAGGAGAAATTGAGCAAAAAACCGAGCAGCGAAGAATTTTTATCACCAGCGAACAAATTAGCAGGGATTTAAGCGCTTTTGCTCCTTGGGACGTGGATATAGTCACTCTCAGTGGTAGCGGGGAACCCACCCTCGCCCTCAATTTAGGGGAAATACTGGCCACCGTCAAGGAAATAACCGAGCGGCCGGTGGCGGTCTTAACCAATAGTACCCTTTTGGGAGATGCCCAAGTGCGTCAAGAGTTGAGCAGAGCCGATATCGTCGCCGCTAAAATTGATGCTGTTTCCGAGGCCCAATGGCGACGGGTTAACCGTCCAGTCCCCGGCCTGGATTGGCAGAGTTGTTGGTCGGGATTAAGACAATTTCGCCAAGAATGGTCGGGAAAACTAGCAATTCAAACCATGGTGCTGGCCTCTTGGTCGCCCCAAGATCAAGACCAGTATATCGATTTGATGCAACAGCTACAACCGGATGAAATTCAACTTAACACCCCGACCCGTCCCCGGGCAAGACAAAGACAATTAGAAACCCGGGGTAATAATCCCCTCACCGCTGCCGACGGAATGCAAATTCTCAAACCCGTAAACGCTGAAATATTGGCAATTTGGGCGGAAAAAATCGCCACGGCGACGGGAATTACCGTACGCTGTGTGCCACTTACCGCCACAGGTCTCTAAGGCTTCGGCCGGGGTTTTTCTTCTTTGGGTTTGACATTAAAATAAGCCTCCATTACCTGACGTACCATAGGTGCGGCCACTTTACCACCACCACCGCCGGAATGTTCCGCAAAGGCGACCACGACAATTTCGGGCTTGTCGAAGGGTTTACCCTGAGCTACGTCGAAGGGTGCGAAAGCTCCAAACCAAGCGTGGGACTTGCCCGGAGGTGCTTCTGCTGTGCCGCTTTTGCCCGCTACAGGCGGTAAAGCGGGGTCTGATAGGGCCCGCCCCGTTCCTTCCGCTACCACGGCTCTCAGGGACTTTCTCAGGGTGTCTAGGGTGCTAGGTTTCATGTTCAAAGACTTGCGCCATTCCTTAACATCCCGGGCATCCTGTAAAAGGTGCGGTTTCACCAAAAAACCACCGTTAGCGGGGACAGCAAACATCACAGCTACCTGTAGGGGAGTTGCGAGGGTAAATCCTTGACCGATCGACATATTAATCGTATCCCCTACGGACCAATCCCAGTTTTTAAAATTACGCAGCTTCCAATCGCGATCGGCAATTAACCCCGGAGTTTCTTCCGCTAATTCTATCCCGGTTTTCTGACCGAAACCGTAGCGCCGGGCCATGGCAATTAAAGCCGGTCCCCCCACTCCGCGACCAATTTGACCGTGAAAAGTGTTACTACTCATGGCCATGGCCCGGACAAAACCGATCGGACCAAAACCGGCGTGATTCCATTCTCCAAAAGCTGTCCCCCCCACATAAAGGGCGGCAAAGGTATTTAAGACCGTATTTGGCGGAAATTTACCCGATTCCATGCCAGCAGTGGCAGTGACGACTTTAAAGGTGGAAGCGGGGGGGAATCCTTGGAGAGCGCGGTTAACAAACGGGTTGCCCTCCGCTTGCAGTTTTTTCCAAGTGGCGGTGGTAATTGGGGCCGAGAAAACATTGGGATCAAAACTAGGATAACTGACCATGGCCCGCACAGAACCATCCCGGGGATCGATCGCCACGATCGCACCTTTGCGTTTTCCTAAAGCGGCCTCGGCGGCTTTTTGGAGTTTTAAATCTAGTGTCAGGGTGACATCTTGCCCCGGTTTAGCAATTTTTTGGCCGAGAATTTGGATTACTTGTCCCGATCCGTTGACCTCTAACTGCATTCCTCCCCATTCTCCCCGCAATTTTGACTCGTAGGCGGCTTCTACACCCATTTTACCGACGACATCTCCCAATCGGTAGCCCTGTCGTCTTTTGGCTTGATATTCCTCCGGGGTTAGTTCCCCAGTATAACCGAGAATATGGGCCCCGATTTTACCATTGGGGTAGTAGCGCACTGATTCCACGTCCACTTCAATGCCGGTTAATTCGTCTTTGTATTCCTCTAGGGCGATAATTTGGGCCGGAGTTAAACCCCTAGCGATGCGGATCAGGGTGGAGGGGTTTTCGTCCGCTTCGTTAATGCGTTTTTCTAGGTCGCTTCTGGGAATGCCTAAAATAGTGGCTAAACGGTCAAGATTGAGTTTTTGGGCGGGATTACGCTGGGATTTGGGCCAAATATAGGCTGCATGGGTTAGGCGGGCCGTAGCCAAAACTTTGCCATTGCGATCGAATAAGTTGCCCCGGACTGGGGGTTTGGGAAGAATGCGAATCCGGTTATTTTCTGCCCTTTCTCGGTTAATTTGTCCTTGCTGCAGTTGTAAATAGGCCAAGCGTGAGCCAACTCCTCCTAGCAGGACAATGCTAATTAAGCCCATAATTAGCCATGACTGACGCTGACGACCGACTAGACGCTCTTTATCTTTGATTTTATTCTGTAATTTATTCGGCGCTGGCCGCGTCGGCGAGGTGAGCGTTTTTTTCCGTTTCAGTTTGACTTTGGTTTTTGATAGGAGTCCGCTATTACGCATTTGCTTAAAGTTAAAAATTTAAAAGTTATTAGGGCAGTTATCAGTTATCAGTTATCAGTTATCAGTTATCAGTTATCAGTTATCAGTTATCAGTTATCAGTTATCAGTCATCAGTTATGAGATTTGAGTTTTAAGTAAGAAGTATTAAGTGAGTAGTTTTAAATAGCACTTTCCTGATGTCTTTTCACTGGTCACTGGTTACTGGTTACTGATCACTGGTTACTGATCACTGTTCACTGTTCACTGAAAAGGACGCAATACTAGGTGATTTAGCTCCTTTCTTTACTAAAGTTCAGGGTATCCGCAATATATCTTAACAAAATAGGTGTAAATACTGGGAGTGGAAGGAACCACTCCAGACACAGAGGACACAAAGATTGATCGCTTCTATAGTAAGTTAAAGAGAGCCTGGAAACTGGCGCATACATATAGTTAAAAGTTTGTCAAGTATTTCTTAACCCAATTTAACATTATCCCTGTTCAAAATGTAATCACACTGCGGATAGAATCCCCTTGGCGCATCAGGTCAAAGGCCTCGTTAATTCTTGCCAGGGGTAGAACATGGGTGATTAAATCATCAATGTTAATCTTGCCGTCCATGTACCAATCGACTATTTTTGGTACATCTGTACGACCTCTCGCTCCACCAAAAGCCGTACCTTTCCAGACCCGTCCGGTGACTAATTGAAAAGGACGGGTACTAATTTCCTGGCCGGCCCCGGCTACACCGATAATAGTGGCAACACCCCAACCTTTATGGCAACATTCCAAAGCTTGACGCATAATCTGGACATTGCCGATACACTCAAAACTATAATCGGCCCCACCCTTAGTTAAATCCACCAGATAGGCCACTAAATCCCCCTCGATTTCTTGGGGATTAACAAAATGAGTCATCCCGAATTTGGTCGCTAAAGCTTGTTTCTGGGGATTGATATCGACCCCGACAATCATATCGGCCCCCACCAAACGGGCCCCTTGAATAACATTTAAACCGATACCTCCCAGACCAAAAACCACCACTTTTGCCCCCGGTTCCACTTTAGCGGTATTAATCACCGCACCGATACCTGTAGTGACTCCGCAGCCGATATAACAGACTTTTTCAAAGGGAGCATCCTGGCGAATCTTAGCTAGAGAAATCTCCGGCAGTACGGTATAGTTAGCAAAAGTCGAGGTTCCCATGTAGTGATAAAGAGGCTGACCATCGAGGGAAAAACGACTGGTTCCATCTGGCATTACTCCCCGACCTTGGGTAAGACGAATCGCTTGACAGAGATTGGTTTTAAAGCTGAGACAGTATTCGCACTGACGACATTCGGGAATGTATAGGGGAATAACATGATCCCCCACTTTTAGGCTAGTGACACCTTCTCCCACTTCTACCACGATTCCGGCCCCTTCATGGCCTAAAATTGAGGGAAATAAACCTTCGGGATCGGCCCCAGAGAGAGTATAAGCATCGGTGTGACAAACTCCCGTGGCTTTGATTTCTACTAACACTTCCCCCGCTTGCGGTGCTGCTAATTTTACCGTTTCAATAGTTAGGGGTTTTCCCGCTTCTAGGGCAACTGCCGCTCGAACATCCATAGGCTCAAAGCAATAGGTTTTTTCCAGTATAATACCGTTAAACTGCTGAAGAGTTGTAATAGAACAATTCTCAACTTATCTCTATGTTAGTCCTCACCATCCGCGAAGAAGGAATTAACGATGGTGGCTTTACTGCTACTCTCAATTTTGATAGCGGTAACAGCTACCCAATTACGGTTACTGACCCCTTTACTAACCAAGAAGAAAAAGACCTAGAATGGTACTTTGAGGAATGGTTAGTATTTCCGACGCTAGAGACGGATAAAGCGCAAAAAGCCGCCAACAGTGTCCAAAACTATGGCGAAAACCTATTTAAACAGGTTTTCCAGAGTAATTTAAATGCTTATGGGGAATATCGAGACTTGCGAAAGCAGTTAAGTCAACTGCAAATTATCATCGAAAGTCAGTCGCCAGAATTTCAAGCTTTACATTGGGAAGCGCTGAAAGATCCTGATTTACCGCGTCCCTTTTCTATAGATTGTATCATCTCCCGCCAGCGTCGAGGGGCTACAGTTGTCCCGGTGCAAATGGCCACTTATCCTACTATCAATCTTCTGGTGGTGATTGCGCGTCCTAATGAGGAATCTGATGTTAACTATCGCACGATTTCCCGTCCTTTGGTAGAACTGGTAAATAGTAGTGAAATACCGGTAAAAATTGATATTTTGCGTCCCGGAACTTATGAATCACTAACCAGACATCTGGATGAGAAGGGAGAAGGATACTATCATGTTATTCATTTCGATGTTCATGGCGGATTAATGGAATATGAACAGTACCAAAGACAGGTTCACGGGGATTCTTGGCGCTATCAAAGGGGATGGGGACTGGAGGATTTAGCAGAATATGAGGGAGTAAAAGCTTTTCTGTTTCTGGAAGGAGAAGAAAAAGGTCAAGCGACTCCGGTAGAAGCGACGGAATTAGCGAATTTACTCACCGGGAAAAATATCCCTATTTGTATTCTCAATGCTTGTCAGTCAGCAAAGCAAATTTCCCAGGAATCAGAAGACTATCGGGAAACCAGTTTAGGGAGTCGTTTGATGACTGCGGGAATGCAAGCAGTGGTGGCGATGGGATATTCGGTGACGGTTTCTGCAGCTAAGTTGATGATGAAACCAATTTATCAGCAATTATTGAACGGAAAAGACCTAACGGAAGCGATGCGAAAGGGACGGTTAGAGTTATTCAATAATAAGCAACGCCGCGCCTATTATAATACGATAATAGATTTAGAAGATTGGTTATTACCGGTGATTTATTGTCGCGGTAAAATTAATCTCAATTTGCGTCCATTTACTCCAGAAGAGGAAGAAAAATACTGGGAACATATCGGCAATCAATATGTCTTTCCTTTACCAGAATACGGCTTTGTCGGCAGGGATTTAGAAATTCTCAAAATGGAAAAGGCGCTGCTGAAACATAATATCCTTTTACTCAAAGGAATGGGAGGGACAGGAAAAACTACTTTACTCAATTATCTACGAGAATGGTGGCAGAAAACCAACTGGGCGACCCATATTTTCTATTTTGGTTATGATAGAAAAGCTTGGACGTTAGAACAGATTGTCCATGAAATTGGTCAGGTAATTTATAATCGTTTTGAACAGGCGAGTTTCCAAGCGATGAACCTGAAAGCGCGGGTAAAGAAACTAGAGCAAAAACTCCGCAGTGAGGCGTATATTCTCATTTTAGATAATCTGGAGTCGGTGACGGGACAACCGTTAGCAATTCAGAATACTTTACCGGAGAATGAGAGGGAAGAAATCGCCGAATTTCTCAAGAATTTGGTCGGGGGAAAAACGAAGGTAATTTTGGGTTCTCGCAGTGAGGAAACTTGGCTGCAACGCAGGACTTTTAAGGAGAATATCTATCACTTACAAGGATTAGACCAAGAGTCGAGAACTGAATTAGCGGAGAGAATCTTAGAACGTCAGGCGAAGGGTCGGAAAAATGCGATTAAAAAGGATGATTATTTTAAACGCTTGATGAAGTTGTTGGCGGGATATCCGTTGGCGATGGAAGTGGTATTAGCGAATCTGAAGCGACAGTCACCGGAGGAGATTTGGCAAGGGTTACAGTTGGCGGAATTAGTTAATGTGGGGGATAAGGATAAGACTAATAATATCATCAAGTGTGTGGAATATTCCCACAGTAATTTGTCGGAGGAGGCGCAGAAGTTGTTACTCTGTTTAGCGCCTTTTAGTGGGGTTATTTTCAGGGGTGTTATTCGTCAATATAGCCAACGACTACAGCAATTAGAACCTTTACAAGGCTATCAATTTGACCAATTTGATGCAGCGATTGAAGAAGCGATTCATTGGGGTTTGCTTTCGCCGATGAGTGAAGAATTGCCGAGTTTTTTGACTATCCAGCCCATTTTTCCCTACTTCCTGAAGACGAAGTTAAAGGAATTAGCACCAGAGACACAAGCAGCAATTTGGGAGGGTTTTAAGAATCATTACCGAGACTTGGCAGGTAATTATAGTAACTTACTAAATTCCAAAAATCCGCAAGAGAAGCAGTTAGGGATATTGTTCTGTCGCTGGGAGTATGAAAATCTGTTTAATGCGTTGCAAATCGCCCTCAATCAGCAAGAAAGCGTACTTAGTATTATTAATTGCTTGCATAGTTATCTGGATTTAAACCAAGATACTCAGACTAATTTAAAGCTCCTAGAGTTCGTTCTCGAAACTGTTGAAAACTATCCCCCTGAAGCCAAACAAGGGCAGGTGGTACTAGAAATCATTGCTATAATTGCCGAGACAGTAAACAAATATTTACAAAGTAAAAATTATCAGCAAGCGAAAGAGATTTGCCAAAAGATCCTCGAATTACTCAAGCCAATTGGTGAAAGTTACAGTCAATTTAAGCAATCTTTACAAGTCAACACCCTGCACCAGTTGGGAGTGGTAGCGCAAAAATTGAGGGAATGGGAGCAAGCCCGAAGCTACTACCAGCAAGCTCTTGAGATCGAGATTGAATATGGCGCTGCCGGAGGCACGCAAAGCGATCGCTACTCCCAAGCCAGCACCCTGTACCAGTTGGGATATTTAGCGCAAGAATTGAGGGAATGGGAGCAAGCCCGAAGCTACTACCAGCAAGCTATTGAGATCTTTATTGAATATGGGGATCGCTTCTCCCAAGCCAGAACCCTGAACAATTTGGGAATCTTAGCGCAAGAATTGAGGGAATGGGAGCAAGCCCGAAGCTACTACCAGCAAGCTATTGAGATCTACATTGAATATGGCGATCGCTACGAGCAAGCCAGCACCCTGCACAATTTGGGAGCAGTAGCCCAAGAATTGAGGGAATGGGAGCAAGCCCGAAGCTACTACCAGCAATCTCTTGGGATCAAGATTGAATATGGCGATCGCTACAAGCAAGCTACCACCCTGCACCAGTTGGGATATTTAGCGCAAGAATTGAGGGAATGGGAGCAAGCCCAAAGCTACTACCAGCAAGCCATTGAGATCTACATTGAATATGGCGCTCGCTTCTCCCAAGCCAGCACCTTGCAGTGTTTGGGAATCCTAGCGCAAGAATTGGGGGAATGGGAGCAAGCCCGAAGCTACTACCAGCAAGCTATTGAGATCTACATTGAATATGGGGATCGCTACTCCCAAGCCAGCACCCTGCACTGTTTGGGAGTGGTAGCGGAAGGAGTTGGGGAATTGAGCCAAGCCAAAAGTTATTACCTGCAAGCCTTACAAATTTGGGCAGAATTTAACGATGGTTACATGATACAAACCTATTCTTTGCCTAGTCTTGTTGCTCTTTATCAGCAAACGCAAGATGAGGATATTTTCGTTGCTGCGGCTGATATTTTGGGGGTTGGGGTTGAGGAGGTGCGGGGTTTGCTGGAGGGTTAGGATGGGTTTTGGGCGTAGGCTGCGTGTTTGCGGCTATCAATTCAGTTAACGTAAGTAGCTGGTTATAATTAAATTAAAAATGGATTTTAGGTTCGATCCCCCCTGCCCCCCTTGATAAGGGGGGAATAACGAACCTAGTTTGTTGTTGCGCTTCAGCGCTAACTATTTCGGGCTTGCTGAAAAAGTAAGGGCGAAGCATTCGGATAGGAAATCTACGGTTTCAGCGATAGGTTATTGCCCGAATGCTTCGCCCCTACAATGTTGTGATCTACGGATGAGGTGTAATAGCGAGAATGGTGATTTCCCCCGAATGAGGTCCATAGCACCAGAAAATTCGATAGGCTCCCGGTGTATTCTGTTGGGCGTAGGCTTCAAAAACCTTCTGTGTTGCATCATAAGGGTTATCGAGGGAATTAAATTCGTGGGTTTTTAGTCCCGGATGTCTTGGGTTTGTACTGAGGAGCTTGAGGGCTTTTGTTACCTGTTTGTAGAGACCCTCTTGTTTCGATGCTTTTGTCCTACCTTGAGCTAGGCGAGTCTTTTGAGCCTGTTCCGCTTCTGCTCGCAATTCAGATAGAGTATTTCGAGCTTCCTGTGTCTGTCGTAAAGAGAAATTCAATTACTCCTCGACTTCTTCAGGAATAGATTCAGCAAACTCAAGCATAGCGTCTAAATCGACTGTTTCTTCAGCGAAATCTCCCGTGCGGGCTTCTGCGAGTCCCCGTTTGAGCGACTCGCGGACACTAGGATTCTGAAAAGCCCATAGTTCTCCCTCTGGAATCGCCACCATGGGAACCAAAAGAAGTTCCCCGCTTGCATTCATCAGTATCCGATAGTGACGGTTGCTACATTCAGTCCCAAGGCTAATCCGTCCCCAAGCATCAGCCTGAATATCTTCTTTAATGAGCGAAAAATTCTGATACTCCATCACGTCTCCTCCTCTTTTCATATACTTATTCTAGATAAGTTACCCAATTTGGGCAATAGGGTTATGTCCATTTAGCTTCTCACTATCTAAAGAAAACAGGTTAAACTTGTTCGGGCTAGAGCCTTGACAACAAACCCAGTTTGTAGTTGCACTCTCTTCGCTAAATTCTCTCCCCTTTCCTTGTAGGATAGGGTTCAGGGGAGAGGTCAATAATTAAGAACCCAATGCGATCACACTATCTGGTAAAGATCAAGTATAATAATAAATATAAAGACCAAATTATTCATCTACCGTTAACTTAATCAAAGCCAAATGAACTTATTAAAACAATCGGACATTCAAGAAAATCCCACAACACTTTACGAACAAGATCTTCAGTTGTGGATTGAGCAAACTATTCATCAATTACAGAATCGACAGTTTGAACAACTGGATATAGAAAACTTAATTGAGGAGTTAAAAGATTTGGGTAAGTCAGAGAAACGCGCCTTAGAGAGCAACTTAATGGTCTTGTTGATTCACTTACTCAAATTAAAGATACAGCATGATGCTCCTGAGACAATGAAAGCAAGTTGGTATAACTCAGTAGATGAGCATCGCCAGCGCGTTCAAGATGATTTACTTAAGACTCCCTCTCTTAAATCTTATCTCTTAATCTCCATCACACAAGCCTATTCCAGCGCTCGTAAAGTCGCCATCAAACAGGGTAAACGCGCTCAATTTGGTATTCGTATTCCCCAAGAAAGTGAGTATCCCCTCGCTTGTCCTTTCACACCTGAACAGATTCTAAATGAGGACTTTTACGGGTAAAAACGAAAGTAAACATTATCGATAATAAAACCATGAAACCAGAATATGACCTTGCCAACATGAAAAATCGCCCGAATGAACTAACCCTCCTTCCCTGGGAAATAAGGGGGGAATAAAGTTTTTAATACCTAACTACTTATATCTCAATAAATCTCTTGGATAAATCATAGCAAAGTGAACCTTTCATGTACTCTAAATTAAGGAGAAGACGATGGCTAATCTGGATGATGTAGGAAGAGCGAAAGCAGCTGATAAAAACCTGAACGATGCTAACCGAAGCGATGTGCAGGTAAACAAAACAAGACCATATCCTTAACTGTTCTCTCTGATTTAGAGCAGTTAACCCTGTCAGTAACGGATATTTTGCTTGGTTAAATTAAAAATAGCAAATTACCATTAACGTAAGTGTTAATTAAAGAGGTAAATATGGCTCAAATTTTACAAGCGAAAGAAGTCACTTTCAGAGATTTAATTAATCATTTTCAACTACAGTTTATAGAAGATAAGCATTTTTTTGGGGAATGGCAAGAAGACTTAGAAGCAATCTCTGAACAGGAAAAAGAATTGTTAGATAAAATCAAAACAGGTTATTTTAACTTATTGAATTATCCTCCCTTTTTAGAAACTTCGGTGAGGATGACGGTTTTAGATCCATTGTTATTTATTGGTAACTTTTATCTATTTCCCTTTCACATTAAAGCAGAAGAGTCTGTTGAAATTATTACAGAAGATCAAGATTTAATAATTAAAGGAAGGTTAGATACTTTAATTCTAAAAGAGCAATTATGGGTAATGATTATTGAATCAAAACGGGTTATTTATTCCGTTGAAGTAGGTTTACCGCAATTATTAGCTTATTTAATGGTCAATCCTCATCCAAACCGTCCTAATTATGGAATGTTGACCAATGGTTCCGAGTTTTTATTTGTTAAATTATTATGGGACGGTAAACCTTTATACGGAACCTCTCGTTTATTTGCCATGAGAAATCCGGGGGATTTATACGAGGTTCTCAAAATCCTTAAACATCTCTGTCAGCCTAGCGAGGGGGTGGAATGAACCACAGAGACACAAAGGACACAAAGATCGATCGCTTCTATGGTAAGTTAAGCTGATCACACAGAACCTAGAAGAGCCTGGATTAGAGGAGATTCGGCTAATCTAAGGATGGGCGGTTAAGAATTTTTTCGGCTTTTCTTGACTATTTCAGCCTTATTTGTCCTAACAAGCTCAAGAATACGAGAGTTTTTGTCTAGAATTGCCCGGCCTGAGAGGGGAATGGTAAAGTTAGATAAGAAAATTAAAGATGGTGTGATTAAAATGAAATTTGCTGCTAGTACCTATTTTTCCCTGCTGCGTCATTGTGCCGTTCCTTTGCTCTCGATCGCCACTTTTACGCCAATTCTCTTAACTTATTTAGCCAAGGAAAACCCAGAAAACCCGCAACCGCAGGCAAATCTAGAAACTGCTGCCTCCCCTGCTCCTATTATCCCATCTCCGATCGTACCCTTAACCCCGCCATCGCCGAAACTATCCCCCTCTCCCCAATCTTCTGCGACTCCAAAATCAGCACCCTCTCCTCAGTCTTCCCTCTCAGCGCCGAAAAAATTAGCACCATCGGTTCAAACTTCCCCTAATACTGCCCCTAATACTGCCCCCGCTGCCGCAGCCAAACCAGTGACTAGACAACCTTTAGCGGTTCCCGCTAATTATACGCCGCCAGCCATAGAAATTCGCGTGGCGATTAAAAGGGATGTGGCCAGTGTTTTGATTGGAGTTAACGGGCCGGCGGTGATCACCGACCGCCAAGGTCGTGGTTTAAAAACGATTGCCACTAACGAGGGTTTACCGGTCATTCCAGATGCCAAGGGCTTAAAAATGGGCGATTTATCGCTGCCAGAGGTGATTTTTGTGCAGCCCACCAGTGCCGATGGTTTAGTTTATGTGGATGATGGTTGGTATCGGGGCAAAATCCTCCTTGTTGCCCAAGGCGATCGCTTGTTAGTGGTCAATCATGTTAATTTAGAGGCCTATCTCTATAGTGTGGTGGGTAGTGAAATGCACTCCACCGCACCAATGCACGCTTTAAAGGCACAGGCGATCGCCGCTCGTTCCTACGCCCTAGTACACATGATCCGCCCCGCTAATGCTTGGTTTCATCTGGGCAATACCCAACGCTGGCAGGTATATAAAGGCATTCGCTCGGAGTATCAATCGACTCACCAGGCGGTTAATGCCACTGCTGGGCAGATTCTCAGCTATAAAGGGGGTGTGGTCGAGTCTCTTTATGCCGCCACGGATGAAATTGTCGCTTGGGCCCACGGTGGTCGCGGTATGAGTCAAACTGGAGCTTATAAATTAGCGGAAAAAGGTCTAGATTATCAACAAATTCTCGGTAATTATTATCCCGGAGTTGGTTTAGCTCGTCTAGTTCTACAAAATTAGATTGATTGGCTTTCTCGACTGAAAACTCAAATCTGATCACTGATAACTGAAATGCCGACGATAGCAGATTTCTCGTTTAATCGTTTCTTTAACGGTTTTGGTGAGTTTATCTTTTCTCCTGTTGAGAGATTCGCAAAAGTAGCAATCACTAGATCGATAAAAATAGCGATCCGCTGCATCTTTAATAACAGTGACGCTAGAAGGTTTAGAGGGTAATGGATGACTACAAATGACTTTTAAATCACTGATTTTTGCTAAAGTAATGTGGTGTTGATTGACTGTAAAGCCATTATCGGTAAATCTTGCTGATTGTTTAGATTTACATTTTTTAAATTTAGGAGGTTTTACTTTACTTTCCCTTCCTTTCTCCCTTACAAGATGCAAAACTGTTTTGACAAAATCACGAGCATTTTGTCAAGCCCCAATTTCCTTACCACATTCTATTCCTCGTAACTCGCCAATTTCCTCGCCAATTTTCTTGCCACGTTTTATTCCTCGCAATTCCATATTACTTACTAAAGGCATGGTTATTTTCTACTCAAATTGTTTGATCTTACTCTCTAAACTTGACTGTAATTTATTTGATAAAGTCATCATGTTGTCGATGATTTCAAACAGTTTAATTATCTGTTCCCTCTCGAACTCCTTTTCATATAATCCCCTGATTAACTTCCACTTCCACTGTTCCCTTTGTGTCTTAAAGTCCAGAAAATGGGTTTCTTGAAGAAACCCGTTTTCTAGGTGACTTAATGCTTCTTTCCACGGTTCATCATAATTGGCGGTTGTTTGGTTCATTTGAGTTGTCTGCTTACTCCTAGGCTGTGAAGCGCGATAGCATAACGCACCAATTTAATAATAGAAGTGGTGCGTTACGGCGGATTGTTAATTTGGGTTTTTTGACGGAATTGATAGTCGCCTAACGCACCCTACACCTACACCTTAGAGAAAGAAGCCAGTGTAACAGAAATTAACGTTTATCAGGAAAAATATAGAAAACGGGTTGCTTCGAGAAACCCGTTTTCTAAATAGATGAGACTGCTTCAGGGTGTTATAGTGTTAAGACAAGTGCAGCTTTTTACCCCATTCCCCATCTCCTAATCCCTGACTGATAACTGATTACTGGTCACTGATAACTGAATATCCCCCAATAACTAAAGGAAAGATAAAGTTATCGATCGCCCTCTGGAGCCAGTGTCAGAATAAAAGCAGGGAGATGACCAAGGAAAACCGACAACTCTCCATATTTTTCCCGTCATCGCCCCTAAAATTTATTTGGTTAAGATTTATGCAAACTGCCAATCCTCCTCAAACGGAGAAAAAAGAGCATCCCAGTGGCGATAAACGCTTCAAAGTCCTCGACATTACCATGAAGCGAGCAGGATATAATCAATCAGCCCTGATTGAAGTCCTGCACAAGGCCCAAGAAGCTTTCGGATTCCTAGAAGAAGATGTTCTCCTCTACGTTGCCCGGGCGCTAAAACTGCCCCTCAGTCGCGTCTATGGGGTAGCAACCTTCTATCATCTCTTTTCCCTGAAACCGGCGGGAAAACACACCTGTATCGTCTGTATGGGGACCGCTTGTTATGTCAAAGGCAGCGGCAAAATCCTCGAAGACATCGAAAACAGCTTTGATGTCAAAGTGGGAGAAACCACCGCCGATGGAGAAATTTCCCTAGTGTCGGCCCGTTGTATCGGGGCCTGTGGGATTGCACCGGCCGTGGTCTTCGATGGAGTCGTGGCCCCTAAACAAGATTCGGAAACTGTCTTAGCGAAACTACAGAGTTTCTCCCAGTAATTTTTCACTCTAGTGGATTGAGAAGAATATGGACTTACAAGAATTATTGGCAGTGGCCGAGAAAGAAAAAACTAGACAAAAAAGCATCCGGGTGCATTGTTGCACTTCCACCGGTTGCCAAGCTGCTAACTCCCTCCAAATCGAAAAAAACCTCGCCACTGCCGTCAAAGAGGCACACCTAGAGGATACAGTCGAAGTGGTGGGGGTCGGTTGTATGGGTTTTTGTGGTCGCGGTCCGTTGGTGGAAGTGGATCCCCAGGATCTCCTATACGAAGAAGTCACCCCGGAAAGTGCGGCCAGCATTATTGCGGCCTTAAACGGCGGCAAAACCGAGGTGCAATTAGGGGACTCAAAACATCCCTTTTTCTCCCATCAAGTCAAAATTGTCCGGGAAAATAGCGGTAAAATCGATCCCGATCGCATTGAGGAATATATCGCCGTCGGTGGTTATCAATCTCTCTACAAGGCCCTCTACGAGATGACTCCGGCCCAGGTGGTGGAGGAAATCACCCAAAGCGGTTTGCGCGGCCGGGGCGGTGCCGGTTATCCCACTGGTTTAAAATGGGCGACGGTGGCTAAACAACCGGGTCAACAAAAATACGTTATCTGTAATGCCGATGAAGGCGACCCCGGGGCATTTATGGACCGTAGTGTTTTGGAAAGTGACCCCCATTTAGTCCTGGAAGGAATGGCGATCGCTGCCTATGCCGTGGGGGCCGATCATGGTTATATCTATGTTAGGGCCGAATATCCTCTGGCGATTGATCGTCTGCAAAAAGCGATTAATCAGGCCAAAAAATTTGGTTTAATGGGTTCCCAAGTATTCGAGTCCACTTTCGATTTTAAGGTGGATATCCGCATCGGGGCGGGAGCTTTTGTCTGTGGAGAGGAAACCGCTCTCATCCATTCCATTGAAGGCGGCCGCGGCACTCCCCGCACCCGTCCCCCCTATCCGGCCCAATCGGGTCTCGATGGTTGTCCCACCCTGATTAATAACGTGGAGTCCTACGCTAACATCGCCGCTATTATCCGCGAGGGAGCCGCTTGGTATGCCAATATCGGTACTGCCAGCAGTAAAGGCACAAAAATCTTCGCTTTAACGGGAAAAATCCGCAATAATGGGCTGATTGAAGTGCCAATGGGCATTACTCTCCGGGAAATTGTCGAGGAGATGGGGGGGGGTGTTCCCGATGGTCAAGTGAAAGCGGTACAAACCGGCGGACCCTCTGGGGGTTGTATTCCGGCTAATTTACTCGATACTCCCGTAGATTACGAATCCTTAGCCAAACTCGGTTCGATGATGGGATCTGGGGGTATGGTGGTTATGGATGATACCACCAGCATGGTGGAAGTGGCGAAATTCTATATGGAATTCTGTCGCGAGGAGTCCTGTGGTAAATGTATCCCCTGTCGCACGGGAACAGTACAAATGTTTGAATTATTGGCCAAAATTATCGCTCGAAAGGCCGATATTCACGACCTCGAAAACTTAGAACATCTCTGTCAAATGGTCAAAGAAACCAGTCTTTGTGGTCTTGGTCAAAGCGCTCCCAATCCGATTTTAAGTACCCTAAAGTATTTTAAGGAGGAATATCTGGCTCTGTTACAGGAAATCAAGCACCCCGTCTCTGTTTGAGAATAACTCGATCGAGGCCTAACAATCTTCGGCCTCGAGCAATTTTTTCGGTTACGCGAAGTCTGGTGGGCTGCCGGGTTATCTTGGAGAGAGTTAGCAGTAGTCTCAGGAGACAATAGATTATGACTTGGCGCGGCTCAACCGATACAAAAGATCGCATTTTTGCAGCCTTAGTATATCTTTTACCCTTATATTCGGCCTTTGCCTTCGGTATCTTTATCTTCCAGCAAATCCCTTTTTTAGGAGCGGCCTTAGCAATAGTTTTAACTCCCTTAGCTTTTCTCTATAGTTCCCTGGGAACCTTTGGCAGTTTAATTATCTTTTTCGTCCTCTTTTTGGCCGTGGTACGCAATCCCCGCATCAGTCATTTTATCCGGTTTAACACCATGCAGGCGATTTTAATCGATATTTTGGTGTATTTATTGGGATTGCTCTTAGGTTTCGTCGCTAGGGGTTTAGGGGCGAATTTGGTGGTAGAAACTCTTTTTAACGTCGTCTTTTTGGGCGCATTTGCCGCCTGTGTTTACAGCATTATACAGTCGGTTATCGGCAAATACGCCGATATTCCCACAATTTCCGAGGCGGCCTATTCCCAGGTGGGAGGTTAGGTTAACTTGAGTTTGTCCCCTTTTTCGGCTACAGTCTCTCCAGAATCAATGCGTTCGCTGCCAGGCCACATCTATGAGTCCATTTAAACAGACGCTACGGGAACTCAACGCTCAGAAGGGGAAAATAGCCGCTTCTGTGGGCAGAAAAACGCCTAAACGGGTTAATCGTTGGTTTAAATGGCTTTCTCCCGGTCTTTTTGTCAAACGCTGGCTTTTAATCAGTTTAACCGGTGTTTTTCTCACCTCCTTCGGTTTGGCTATTTGGGTAAAATTAACCCCAGTTAATCGCTTTTTAGAGTTTGTTTCCCAAGCATTAGAAACGATCGCACGCTTGGTCCCCAATTCTGTTTCCGGGCCGCTGGCGGTTTTGTTGGGTGTCTTTTTGTTATTCTGGGGTCAGAGTCGCACCGTCGAAACGATTACAGAAGCACTACAACCGGACGCATCGGAGGAATTAGTCGATCTCCTACGCACCCATCGTCGTCTCCATCGCGGCCCGAAAATCGTGGCCATCGGTGGCGGTACGGGTTTATCGACGCTTTTACGCGGTTTAAAACAGTATAGTTCCAATATCACCGCTATTGTCACCGTAGCTGATGATGGCGGTTCTTCAGGCCGATTACGTCGGGAAATGGGCATTTTACCCCCGGGGGATATTCGCAATTGTATCGCCGCTTTAGCCGATGAGGAAAAGTTATTAACGGAATTGTTTCAATATCGCTTTCATGCCGGGGATGGTTTATCGGGCCACAGTTTTGGTAATTTATTTATCAGCGCTATGACCGAGATTACCGGCGATCTGGAACAGGCGATCGATGCTAGTGCCAAAGTTTTGGCCATTCGCGGTAAAGTTCTACCTGCTACCCTTACCGATGTTAGTCTCTGGGCTAAGTTAGCCGATGGGCGCATTATTGAGGGAGAATCGAAGATAACCGAAGCTATGGGCCAAATTCGTCAGATTGGCTGTCATCCTGCCGACCCGGTCGCTTTACCGGCTGCTTTAGCGGCAATTAAGGAAGCAGATTATATTATCATCGGGCCGGGTAGTCTTTATACCAGTATTATCCCTAATTTGTTGGTTCCCGCAATTCGTCAGGCCCTAGCACAGGTGACAGTCCCCCGTGTCTATGTTTGTAATATTATGACCCAGCCGGGGGAAACGGATAATTATTCGGTGGCTGATCATATTCGGGCGATCGAAAAAGTCTGCGAGGAACGCATCTTTGATGCGGTTTTGGCCCAAAGAACTTCACCATCGCCCCAATCCTTAGAATTATACGCCCAAGAGCATAGTCATCCCGTCTTTTTAGATCGCGAGGAGGTGGGAAAAATGGGTTATCGCATTGTTTTAGCGAATGTAATGGCAGAAGATGAAGTTACTGGCAAAGTTAGTCACGATCCCCAACGTTTAGCCCGAGTTTTATGGCGCTGGTATGCTAAAAAGTGAATAGCGAGTTGACTAAATGTTTTTATCTAGCTTTGTCAAGTTATAAAATCATATTTTTTGCTTTAATTTGCCGACATTAGCCAAATTTGCTGATTAAAGCCCTAGGAAAAAATTAGCCTAAAAACCATTTCGCCTTATTCTGTGTTATACTCAGATTTTGAAGAGAGATGATCATGCACTACTCTACTAAATCTAATCAAGAGACAGGTGCGACAGTCTATTCCCCAAGCGATGGAAGTGAATTAATTCCAGCTGAGGTTAAACTAGATATAAACGGGCAAAACTATCAATCACTTAATATACCTCTCCCAGAGGGCTATACAGTAGATGATGAAGGAATCATCAATAACTATGGTAGCGAACCCAAGATTTATCTATCAAAATCCCCATCTTTAGAACAGCAAAAATGGTATATTTTGCAAGGAGTAGGGGCGGTTTTGTTGGTTGCTTTGGTGTTATTAATCACCTTTTCCGTTAGCTAGATAAAAACCGTAGGATTGACATTTAAGTTGAGCGAGACAGGAAAACTTTAATTTACACCATAGAGTCTGCATCCCAAGTATCGGGAGCGTATATTGGAACCGACTCTATCTATCTGTCCAAATAGTAAATCTGACAGCTGAACTTTTTTACTTTGCTAAACTTGACAATTTTTTTCAGTTTTTTGTGGGTTGCTTCGTGATCAACAATAGAACAACCAATAGAGATAACTTCTCAAAGGAAATTCAACAGGTATGAAATTTAATCCTTCTCTTAGTCAAGAACCTCGCTATCAGGCAATTCCTGTTATGCAGATAACTTCCAAAGAAACCCTTCTCCATTGGTTAGAACGGACAGGAAGATTAAAATTACGTCAATCTGATGCTCATCCCGATTCGCAAATTTTAGAAGAATTAGACGATATTATCGATCCAGATAATTATGCTATAGAAGAAGAAGAAGAAGAAGAAGAAGAATAAATAGTCTTAAGTAGGTGGGTGGAATTAAATATAAGATGAACGTAGGTTGGGCTTCGGCCGTGAGCTCAGCCGAACGGTTGA
This sequence comes from Microcystis sp. M169S2, assembly GCF_020245865.1. NCBI lineage: Bacteria > Bacillati > Cyanobacteriota > Cyanophyceae > Chroococcales > Microcystaceae > Microcystis > Microcystis sp. M169S2. The sequence continues at coordinate 19,845 of NZ_JADBUB010000169.1, read as the reverse complement.
AGCATGAAAACCAACGCCCGCTCATGTTACGCTACCGCTAAACCATCCTACAAATAATTGTGCCTCCCTACTTACTGGGAGTTAGGAGTGAAATTTCAATTATCTAATATTCAGGAGATTAAGAAAGTGGTATCAACGAAAAAAACGGCTTTAATTTACTGTGAAAATCAGTTTGGACGTGTGGATGGAAAAACGGCAGCTGGCTTGATCCGACAATCAGAAATATATACAATTGTTGGTGTGCTGGATAGTTCCTTAACAGGAAAAGATGCGGGAGAAGCATTAGGAGATAAAAAAAATCATATTCCCATTTTTACCAATTTACAAACAGCCTTAGAAAAACTTAGAGATGTTCCCAATTGTTATATCTACGGCAAAGCACCCTTAGAAGCGTTTATTCCCCCCCTAGAAAGGCTGCTAATTTTAGAAGCAATGGCAGAAGGAATGGATATTATTAATGGTTTGCATCAATTCTTCTCCGAAGATTTAGAATTTAGAGATCAAGCTAGTCAGTATGGTGTACAAATTACAGACATTCGTAAACCACCACAATTAGCTGATCTTCATGTATTTACCGGGCAAATTTCCCAAGTAAATATCCCCGTTATTGCCTTTTTAGGAACCGATTGTGCTTGCGGAAAAATGACCACTGCGGTGGCAGTTAATCAAACTCTCCAAGGCTTGGGTATTAAGTCTGTCTTAGTCGCTACTGGACAAACTAGCTTGATGCAGGGAGCAAGATATGGGGTTTCGATCGATGCTTTGGTTTCTCAATTTGTCATCGGTGAAATTGAAAATGCTGTGGTTCAAGCTTTTGAGCAAGAAAAACCCGATATTATTTTAGTGGAAGGACAAAGTTCTCTGAGTCATCCTGCTTTTATGAGTTCCGTGGGAATTTTGAAAGGAAGTAGGCCCGATGGGATTATTTTACAACATCCACCAGCCCGAAAATTTCGCTGTGATTTTCCTCATTTAGCCATGCCAAAATTACAGGAAGAAATTTCACTAATTGAGGCAATTTCTCCCACTAAAGTTATCGCTATTGCGATTAATCACGAAAATCTCACCGCAGCAGCCACTGAGCGTATTATTGCCAAATATGAGCGAGATTTTCAGTTACCGACTACTGATGTTTTGTTACACGGATGTGAGAAATTAGTCCAAGCTTTATGCGATCGCTTTCCGAAATTAAACCGGAAAATCAAAGGGGAAATTTTAGCTGCAATTCCGGCAATTGGGAGCAAATAGGCTGATGAAAGACGTTTTACCCAGAATCGAGATTTCTCTCCCGAAAATACGCCATAATGCTCGTTTACTCTGCCAATTATACGGCAGCAAGGGACTTTCTGTGATGGGAGTTTCCAAAGCGATTTTGGGTGATCCCTCGATCGCCTTGGCGATGATTCAAGGTGGAGTCAACTTTATCGCTGACTCTCGAATCGAAAATATTCTCAAAATGAAACAAGCAGGAATAGTGACAACTTTTGTTCTGTTGCGTACTGCCTTGAGTCAAGCAGAATCAGTGGTTAACATTGCAGATATCAGCTTAAATACCGAATTAGCAACAATTCAGGAACTTTCCTATTATGCTCAAGAAAAGCAAAAAATACACCGCATTATTATCATGACGGAGTTAGGGGATTTACGAGAAGGTGTACTGCCGAAAGATCTCGTCAAGTTCATCAAAAAAACCCTCGCTTTTCCCTTTATCAAAATTGTTGGACTGGGTTGTAATTTGGCTTGTTATGGGGGTATTAAACCTGATACCCATAATATGAGCAAATTATCTGTGTTAACAGATACAATTGAGCAGGAGTTTTTAATAAAATTACCGATTATTTCAGGAGGCAATTCTGCTAACTATCAATGGTATCAAAAAAGTAGGGAAGTTGGTCGGATTAATAATCTGCGTTTAGGAGAATCAATTTTATTAGGTTGTGAAACAGTTAATCGACAAGTGATACCTGGTTTATATACCGATGCTTTTCGGTTAATTGCTGAAGTAATCGAATCCAAAGATAAACCATCTCTACCCTCTGGAGAAATTGGTCGAGATGCTTTTGGTAATGTTCCTAGCTTTATTGATCAAGGCATTCACCGTCGAGTTATTATTGCATTAGGAAGACAGGATGTTCTTATCTCTGGATTACAAACAAGTCAGGAGATAAAAATATTAGGTTCTAGTAGCGATCATCTAGTTCTTGATAGTCATAACAAGAGGTTAAAAGTAGGAAGCGAAGTCAGTTTTAATCTTGATTACGGAGGGCTTTTAACAGCCATGACTTCTCCTTTTATTACTAAAAGTTATGCTCTCAATGCAGTAGCACAACTGTCTTGATCGATGAATAAATATCCACAGATATATTTAGGGTCTGCTGGCTTATCACCTTGACATCAGGGCCGTAGAGATTTGTACTCAATTACTATCCTATCGCTAAATTCTGGGAAGAAATCAAAATCCCCCTAAATCTTTAACAAATTCCTAATCATCTCGTTTGGCCCCATGATCAGCCGCCCCGAGGTATAATTCCCCTACTTTCGGGTTATTGAGTAAATCTTGACCCGATCCCTGAAAACGATCTTGACCACTTTCTAAAACATAACCTCGATCGGACATCATTAGGGCTTTTTTGGCATTCTGTTCCACTAAAATAATTGCAGTTCCCGTCTGATTAATCGCTTTTATCTGTTCAAAAACGCTGGTTACTAAGATAGGAGATAAAGCTGCCGAAGGTTCATCGAGAATTAATAAATCCGGTTCCAACATCAGCGCTCGTCCCATGGCTAACATCTGTCTTTCTCCTCCAGATAAAGTGCCAGCTTTCTGACGACGGCGCTCGAGCAAACGGGGAAACATGGCATAAATGCGCTCTTTTAAAGATTTTATATTTCCTTTGCTCGTAAAAGCTCCCATTTCCAGATTTTCCTCTATGCTCAGGGATGGAAAAACATTAGCAATTTGGGGAACATAACCCATTCCGAGGGTAACGATTTGATTAGATTTCCAACCGGCGATATTTTGTCCCTTAAAAGTAATAGTTCCAGCACTGGGTTTTAATAAACCAAAAATCGTCTTAGCGAGGGTAGATTTTCCCGCACCATTAGGACCGATGACCGTGACTAATTCCCCCGGTGCAATGCGAAAGTTAACCCCTTGCAATATGTATAAATCCTGCACATAACCGGCATAAACTTGTTCAACTTCTAAAAGATAATCCATGGTAAGGTAAAAAGGAGATAGCAGACAGTAATATGAATTATGAATTGGGAAGTGGGAAGCATTTTCAGTGAACAGTAATCAGTGAACTGAAAACTCACATCTGATAACTGATAACTGATAACTGATAACTGATAACTGATCACTGATAACTGATAAATTAGGGAGTTTTTTGTAAATCGGGACGTTCTTCCGGCAGAATTGCACCTTCGACGGGACATACTTGTAAACAGATACCACAGTCGATACAAGTGGCAAAATCAATCCAATACCAATCGGTTCCTTTAACATTTTTACCAGGTCCCGGATGGATGCAAGCAACAGGACAAGCGGAAACGCAATCGGCAACCCCTTCACAAATTCCAGTGACGATCGAATGTGGCACAGTGTTTTCTCCTCTAATTCTTAACATTACTTTACCACTTTTAGGCGCTGCCCTGCCAAGATCGGATCGTTGTTAGGAAACTTTCCCTTAATTCCCTAAAATCTTGGGAGTTTTTTCTTGATCTTAGCAAGAAGTACGCTAGGAGTTTTCGCTAGGGTTTTTACTATTCCTTTACGGGAGGACAAATATTTGATTTCTTCCTGTAATTTCTGATTATTTTTCTGGATATTATTATTATTTTCTAATTTTTTTAGGGATATTTCCATCCCTTGCATAGTATGATAATTTTGCTGTTGTTTGAGATACATCATCTGTTGTGATTCCTGTAATTTTCTTAACTCTAACCAGACTTGATTTTGGCTTGATTCCTTACTTTCCCTGAGCGCATACCAGAGAAACTTAGTGATTTCTTCAGCTATTGTTTGATTAACTTCAAAAAGTTCGATAATATCAATTTTTCCCCTAAAAATTTTGGGGTATAACTTTCTTAAATCTTGGGCGATATCATAGGAAAAAGTGATGATTCTAGAATCGGACAAAATTGCATAGTGTTTTTCTAAATCTACTGGTAAATTGCCGTTTTTTTCTGTGGATTCAGAAGCAAGCAAAAGTAGAGAAGGAGTGGTTAAAAGACTGGTATAAAAAGTGGAAATAAATAAATTAGCCTGTAGGCGATCGCAAATAGCTTGGATTTTTCTGGCATCCTTTCCCGTACAATTATAATCGTAGGATTCCGCAGGCCAATATTTAAATTCTTCCCATCTTGGTGCGGTGTTATTTCTATCTAAAATAACAATGTGTTGACTAAATTCTAATTGACTCCAATGCTCTAGAATTAAAGACCAAACCCTGGCTAATTTTCCTTGATCGATTTGAAAGATCACGCCATCAATAACAATAATTGGGCATTTCTTCGGGGAGATAGCTTGAATTATTTGTAATTTTTCTCGCTCATCCTTAGTTAAAATTTTCCCTAAATCTTCCATCTTAACTAGATTGGGTTTAACTTCTAGATACTTAATGTCTGGGTGAGGAATTTCATAGATTTTACACACTTGATAATGTTCTTGTAATGCTTGACCATTACTGCCATGTTCTAAGCCTTGGAGATTTAAATAATATAACCCTAAAATCTCAGGAATTAAAGCCATTTTTTTCCCTTGACTACCGATTCTTAACCAAAATTCGTAATCACCAGCACAGCGAAAATTTTCCTGAAAATAACCATATTTATCGTGCAGCATTTTTCGCCACATTGGTTGAGAACCCACACAACAACCTTGACGCATCTGTTGATAGGAGTAATTTGGCCAATTCCAATGTTTTAAAGCTGGGGTGGTGGCAAAAGTATCATTTTTGAGGGTGGTAATTAATTGATCGGCATAAACTAAACTAATCTCTCTATTGTTATCTAGATAATTAGCCATAATTTCCAGAGCATTAAAACAGCGACGATCATCAGTATTCCCATTGGTGATATAGGAACCCCTAGCTAGTTTAATAGCACGATTCCAAGCGCGGTAGAGGGTTTCTCGTTCTCTAGTTCTCTGGTAAATAATATTAGGATAATTTTCTTGAAACTCTTGAATAATCTCCCCTTCATTCTCCGGAGAAGCACTATCGATAATAATAAGTTCTACTTCTCCCTTTTCATAAAGAGTTTGAGTAACTAAATCCTCTAGACAACCCCGGATAAACTCCGCTGATTTATAGGTAGAAACAATTACAGAAACTTTGATACTCTGCACTGGTATAGAGTTATTAAAACTAGGATTCATCGGCTTATCTGATCGCAATTCAAGACAGGGAAATTTTTTGATAATTTTGAAAAAGAAGATTTTAAGACTCTATATTTGGTCGGGAGAATTGTCAAGATGTTATCGACTCTTATTGAAGATACCAGTTTATTTACCTTTGGCTTGTTACTTGACATAATAAAAAACTATAATGGAAAGGCTGTGGAAAATGTGCAACAATGACCGTATCTCCCTCCCTAGACTGGCTAACCCGTGGCACCAGTGACCTATTCCCCCATCAACCCGACTCCCAAGATCCTAGGGAAAATTTAACCCAACTACTACAAACTACCGATCGCCCTTTAAGAATTAAACTAGGTATTGACCCCACCGGCAGCGATATTCACCTAGGTCATAGTATCCCTTTTCGGAAACTGCGTGCTTTCCAGGATGCCGGTCATGTAGCAGTGGTGATCATTGGCGATTTTACCGCTAGAATCGGCGATCCGACGGGAAAATCGGAAGTTAGAAAACAATTGACCAGCGAAGAAGTGAGAGCCAATGCCGAGAATTATCTGGCACAATTGCGCCCAATTTTAGATTTTAACACCCCTAATCGCCTAGAAATTCGCTATAACTCGGAATGGTTGGGGAAATTAGACCTCTCGCAAATTCTCGAACTCCTCTCCACCATGACCGTCGGGCAAATGTTGGCAAAAGAAGGCTTTTCCGAACGCTACGACAAGGAAAACCCGATTTTTCTCCATGAATTTCTCTATCCCTTAATGCAGGGTTATGATTCCGTAGCTGTCGAGGCCGATGTGGAATTGGGAGGAACCGATCAAAAATTTAATATTGCCGTCGGTCGCGATTTACAGAAATATTTCGGCAAAAAACCGCAATTTGGGTTACTTTTACCGATTTTAATCGGAACCGATGGCAGTCAAAAAATGTCCAAATCCCTGAATAATTATGTGGGATTGCGGGAATCGGCCCTGTCCATGTACTCGAAACTGGAAAAAACCCCCGACGCTTTGTTAAAAGATTATTACGAACTATTGACAAATTTGCCCTTAGATGCTATGGCGAGCAATCCGCGAGAGGCACAAAAACAACTGGCGATCGAGGTAGTTGCCCAGTTCCACGGAGAAGAGGAGGCATTAAAAGCACAAAAAACGGCGCAGGAGATAGTTCTACAGGGAAATACGGCAGCTGCGGCCTCTGTACCCGAATTTTCCCTCACATCGGTCACTTTTCCCCTGAAATTATTCTATCTTCTTGCGGCCACCGGCTTATGTAAAAGTAGCGGCGAAGGGAGAAGACAGATTCAGGGGGGTGCAGTCAGAATCGATAGTGAGAAAATCACCGATGTGGACAAAAGTTTTGAGACAGCCGAAGCTTTAACTGGAAAAGTCCTACAGGTGGGCAAAAATAAATTTATTCGCTTTGTAGCTTAAATAAGCGAAAAAGTCCCTATTCGGCGGCTTTTTCCACGATTTCTAACTCAAAATCTCGAAAATGGGCTTTAAACTTTTTACTGAACTCGACGAGGACAGGTAGATTGGCGCTAACCGGTCTGCCACGCCATTCGGTGACAAACGCTTTCACCTGTCCCTCTAGTCCTTTCACGTCAAAAGGATTCGATTTGTGTTCAGGATGATGATAAACCACCACGGACTCAATTACACGAACTTGATCGCCAACTTTCATAAACTCTCTAGCGAAGACAAACGCCTATTGTATCTTTGAAAACAATCTTATCATTGTAGGCGATATCAGTGATCAGTAAACAGTGATCAGTTATCAGCGAAATGGGGGAAGTGGGGAAGTGGGGTGTGGGAATTATGAATTATGAATGGTTCTTCGGTTTGTGTTATGCAATGGACTGGGGTTATAAGGGATGTAACCCTTATGTAGAAAGGCATTTGGCGATTTTTGTTAATTGTTTTTGATCTAGAGCGAACTCATCAATTAAGTCTCTTGCCAGAGAAGGATTTAGTCAATTTATGCCCCCCTATCGAACCACAACAAGTAACGAAGAGCCATAAAAATAATCTCCTGCCGACCGCGTCCTCAAGTCAACAAGGTCATTAAACCTAAATAAAGCTTTGCGGGATCGAGGGTGACAACATATACAATGATTGGGGTTTATCCTCAAGCAACCCTAAGCCTATGCCACGCCGTGATGACTTAAAGAAAATCCTAATCTTGGGCGCTGGCCCGATTGTCATCGGACAAGCCTGTGAATTCGACTATTCGGGAACTCAAGCCTGTAAAGCCCTACGAGAAGAAGGTTATGAGGTAATTTTAGTCAATTCTAACCCCGCCTCGATCATGACCGATCCAGAAATGGCTGATCGCACCTACATTGAACCAATTCTGCCGGAAATTGTCGAAAAAATTATCGCTAAAGAACGCCCTGATGCCATTCTCCCGACCATGGGTGGTCAAACTGCCCTCAATACCGCCGTAGCTTTGGCCAAAAGCGGCGTTTTAGAAAAATATAACGTGGAACTGATCGGGGCAAAACTCCCCGCTATTGAAAAAGCCGAAGATAGGGAACTATTCAAAAAAGCAATGGAGAAAATCGGTGTTCCCGTCTGTCCTTCGGGGATTGCCAACAATTTAGACGAGGCCAAAGCGATCGCCCATCAGATCGGTTCCTATCCCCTCATTATCCGGCCGGCCTTCACTTTAGGAGGAACGGGGGGCGGTATTGCCTATAACCAAGAAGAATTTGAACCGATGGCCCAGTATGGTCTAGATTGTTCGCCTACATCGCAAATTCTCGTCGAAAAATCCCTAATTGGCTGGAAAGAATACGAATTAGAGGTAATGCGCGATCTAGCCGATAACGTGGTGATCATCTGTTCGATCGAAAACTTTGACCCGATGGGGGTCCATACCGGCGACTCGATTACGGTTGCGCCCGCCCAAACCCTAACCGATAAAGAATACCAACGCCTCCGGGACTATTCTAAGGCAATTATTCGGGAGATTGGCGTAGAAACCGGCGGATCAAACATCCAATTCTCCGTTAATCCCACTAACGGCGACGTAATCGTGATTGAGATGAATCCCCGGGTATCCCGTTCTTCGGCCCTGGCATCAAAAGCCACGGGATTCCCGATCGCTAAATTTGCCGCTAAACTCGCAGTAGGCTACACTTTAGACGAAATTCCCAACGATATCACCAAAAAAACCCCAGCTTCCTTTGAACCGACTATCGATTACGTCGTCACCAAAATTCCTCGCTTTGCCTTCGAGAAATTCCCCGGCTCGCAACCGATTCTAACTACCCAAATGAAATCCGTCGGGGAAGCGATGGCTATCGGTCGAACTTTCCAAGAATCCTTTCAAAAAGCCCTGCGCTCCCTAGAAACGGGGCGTTTTGGCTTTGGTTGCGATAAAGTCGAAACTCTCCCCCCTCTCTCGGAAGTCCGGGCCGGTTTGCGGACACCTAACCCCGAACGAGTTTATAGCATCTATCATGCTTTTAAATTGGGCATGAATGGGGAGGAAATCCACGAACTAACCGGGATTGATCCCTGGTTCCTCGATAAATTGGCTGATTTGATGGAAACCGAGAAGTTTCTCAAACGAACTCCCCTGAAAAGTCTCAGCCAAGAGAACCTATTCGCTATTAAACAACAGGGTTTTAGCGATCGCCAAATCGCCTTCGCCACCAACACCAGCGAGGACGAAGTAAGAAGTTATCGCAAGGGTTTGGGTATTGTTCCAGTCTATAAAATGGTGGATACCTGCGCGGCGGAATTTGAGGCCCTGACACCCTATTATTATTCCACCTACGAACGGGTAGAATCGGAAGTTTTACCCTCCGATAAACGCAAAGTGATGATCCTTGGTGGTGGTCCCAATCGCATCGGTCAGGGGATAGAATTTGACTACTGTTGTTGTCATGCCGCTTTTTCCCTCAGTAACGCCGGTTTTGAGACGATTATGGTCAACTCTAATCCGGAAACTGTCTCCACCGATTACGATACCAGCGATCGCCTTTACTTTGAACCCCTGACCAAAGAGGATGTCTTAAATATCATCGAAGCGGAACAACCAGAGGGTTTAATTATTCAATTCGGTGGGCAAACTCCCTTAAAACTGGCGGTTCCCCTGCAAAAATATTTAGAATCGCCTAATTGTCCCGTAAATACCAAAATTTGGGGAACTTCACCCGATTCGATCGATGCCGCCGAAGATCGAGAACGGTTTGAAAAAATCCTCCGAGAATTAGATATCCGACAACCCCCCAACGGTATTGCCCGCAATTTCCAAGAATCCCAAGCCGTGGCTCAACGCATCGGTTATCCTGTGGTAGTACGTCCATCCTACGTTTTAGGCGGTCGGGCAATGGAAATCGTCTATTCCGATAGCGAATTGGAACGCTATATGAAGTATGCGGTACAGATAGAACCGGATCACCCGATTTTAATCGATAAATTCCTCGAAAATGCCATCGAAGTGGATGTGGATGCCCTGTCAGATGCCACGGGAACGGTAGTTATCGGGGGATTAATGGAACATATCGAACAAGCAGGCGTACATTCGGGCGATTCTGCCTGTTCTATCCCCCATACGTCCCTGAGCGCCTCGGTTTTAACCACAATTCGACAATGGACGGTGGAACTAGCGAAAGCGTTAAAAGTAATCGGTTTGATGAATATCCAGTATGCGGTACAGGGAGAGACAGTTTATATCTTAGAAGCGAATCCCCGCGCTAGTCGTACTGTTCCCTACGTTTCCAAAGCAACGGGAGTTCCTTTAGCAAAAGTTGCCTCCCTCGTCATGTCGGGCAAAACCCTAGCAGAATTGGGTATCATCAGCGAAGCAATTCCCCGTCATATCGCCGTGAAAGAAGCGGTTTTACCCTTCCAGAAGTTCCCCGGTGCTGATACTCTCCTGGGACCAGAAATGCGTTCTACAGGCGAAGTAATGGGGATTGACAGCGATTTTGGCAAAGCTTTCGCTAAAGCGGAAATGGCCGCCGGCGTGATTTTAGCCACCAGTGGGACGGTTTTCGTCTCGATGAACGATCGCGATAAAACCCCGATGGTTCCCGTGGTTAAGGATCTGCAATCCCTCGGTTTTCGCGTCGTCGCCACTTCCGGAACTCGTGAAGTTTTGTTAGAAAACGGTTGCGAAAATATCGATTTAGTGCTAAAGATTCACGAAGGTCGTCCCCACGTTATCGATTGGATCAAAAATGACTGGATTCAGTTTATTGTCAATACTCCCAGTGGTGAAGAATCCCAAAATGATGGCCGACAAATTCGCCGCACTGCCCTCGATTATAAGTTACCAATTATCACCACTATCGCCGGGGCAAAAGCGACAGTAGCGGCCTTAAAATCCCTGCAATCCCAACCTTTAGAGGTGAAAGCTTTACAGGATTATCTCGCCTAATTTCAGTTATCAGTTATCAGTTATCAGTGAGCAGTTATCAGTTATCAGTGAGCAGTTATCAGTTATCAGTTATCAGTTAGAAAGGGGATATAGGGATTTAGGGAAATTTCAGCCAAATGCCCCACTACCCCACTACCCCATCACACCCGACACCCCACTTCCTAATTCCTATGACCGATACTCTAAACGATTATAAAAACCTAATTAGTGAACTGATTAACCGTTATAAAAACCGCGTCGATTTTCTGACAATTCGTCTAGAAGAAGCGCGGGGGACAAATATTCTACTGCGTTCCGAACGAGTTGAAACCCTCAGCGAAGGTATTGCTATAGGTGGTCAGGTACGGGCCTGTTATAAAGGAGGTTGGGGATTTGCCAGCTTTAATCAATTATCCAGTTTACAGGAACGATTAGAAGATGCGATCGCTGCTGCCCGTTTAATTGGGGAAGAAGAAACCCTAATTGCTCCGGTAGAACCTGTAATTATCTCCTGTGAATTGCCTTTAACGGGAACAGACCCGCGTTTAGTGCCATTAGCCGATAAAAAAGCCCTCTGCGATCGCTATAATAACTTACTGCGTCAACATCATCCCAGTATTGCCACCACTTCCGTCCGTTATAGCGATAGTAGTCAACATATTCTTTTAGGCACTTCTGACGGGACTTTAATCGAACAAAAATGGTCGGACTTAGAAATGCGTTTTTCGGCCACCGCTAGGGATGGGGACAGCGTACAAACGGGCCGGGAAACCACAGGATCCCGAAAAGCTTTCGAGGATCTGGTCAATTTAGAAGAACAGGTGCAAGGGTCGGCTAAACGGGCCGTACAAGCCCTAGTTTTGCCCCCTGTCAAGGGCGATACCTACACCGTCGTCATCGATCCCATTTTAACCGGTCTGTTCGTCCATGAGGCTTTTGGCCACCTTTCCGAGGCAGATATGTTATACGAAAATCCCGACCTTTTGGAAGTGATGAGTATGGGCAAACGTTTCGGACCAGATAACCTGCAAATCTTTGACGGAGCCTATCCGGAAGGTCATCGGGGCAGTTATTTTTATGACGATGAGGGAACCCCCGCGACGACGACTCAGTTAATTAAAGATGGGGTTTTGGTGGGAAGACTGCATTCGCGGGAAACGGCGGGCAAATTAGGCGAAAAACCGACCGGTAACGCTCGTTGTCTCAATTATCATTATCCGCCCATTGTCCGCATGACCAACACTTGGATCGAACGGGGAACCACTCCCGTTAAAGAGTTATTTTCGGGGATAAAAACGGGAGTTTATGCCCAAAATTGGCAGGGAGGCATGACTAACGGCGAAATGTTCACTTTTAGCGCCGGGGAAGCTTGGATGATTCGCGATGGAGAAATTGCTGAACCCGTTAAAGATGTTACTCTCTCCGGTAATGTCTTTAAAACCCTAGCCAATATTGAGGCAATTGCTGATGATTTCTACTGGGACGAGTCGGGAGGCTGCGGAAAAGGGGGTCAAAGTGGTTTACCCGTCGGCTGCGGTGGCCCCAGTCTCCGTATCCGCGATGTGGTGGTGGGGGGAGAAGCAGATATTCAGTAATCAGTGATCAGTAAACAGTAATCAGTGAAAAGAAAGTGGGAAACTACTATTTAATACTGATAACTGATAAGTAATAACTAATAACTGCTATAGCGGAGTTTCATAAGGGCGAAATCTATCTCATCTTCTCGTCACTGTCTTCAATTTCTTGCTCATCTTGATTGATTTCTTCTTTAAATCCCCGTAAAGTTTTCCCCAAAGCTGCCCCAAATTCGGGTATTTTTTTCGGTCCAAATATCAGGAGAACAACGACAGCAATAATTACTATTTCTGGCCAACCTAATCCAAACATAATCTTGAAAGTAAAAAGTAAAAAAAGAGAAAGGAGTCAGAATTCAGGAGTCGGAAACTTAACGGTAATAACTGATAACTGATAACTGACTCTATGCTGCTACTTCTGCTCGTTTATAAGCTTCGTCGAGGACTTCTGAGAGAGTTGGATGGGTGTGGATGCGGAAAGCGAGTTCATGGACAGATTTACGTTCAGCGATCGCATTGGCCGCTTCTTGAATTAAATCCGATGCGTGGATACCGATAATATGAACACCGAGTAATTCCCCCGTATCCTGACGATAAACGACTTTAGCGATGCCTTCCGTTTCTCCTTCCGCTAAAGCTTTAGAATTTCCCTTAAAATAGGTCTTGACAGAAGCCACCTTATACCCTTCTTGCTGTGCCAAAACTTCTGCTTGCGGTTCCGTTAAACCCACATAACTAATTTCGGGGTGGGTAAAAGCGGCGGCGGGAATACTGCGATAATCGATGGTTTTTGGGCGATTACAGATATTTTCAATGGCTATTACCCCTTGACCCGAAGCAGCGTGAGCTAACATCATTTTACCCGTAGCATCACCCACGGCCCAGAGATGGGGAATCGGTTCACCGTCCTGAATTACCTGCATTTTGTCATTAACCGCAATAAAACCGCGTTTATCCAGTTCTACCCCGACAAATTCCAGTCCGAGATTTTTTGTCGCTGGGATTCTTCCTGTAGCGACTAAACAAGCATCTACTTCTAAAATTTCGATCGCTTCTTTGCTTTTTGCGTCCACCAGTTCAATGGCCACAGGATTCCCCGGTTTAATACTTTTTGCCAAAACTCCCACATAAGTCTCGATGTCTCTAGGTTTAATCAGAACTCTTTCCGCGATTTTCGAGATTTCTGGGTCAAATCCCGGCATGAGACTATCTAAAGCTTCGATCATCGTCACTTCACAACCCAAAGCGGTGTATATATCCGAAAATTCCAGACCGATATAACCACTACCGATAATTGCGATCCACTTGGGTAAAGTTTCTAATCTAACGGCCTCATCACTGGTAAAAACCGTTTTATGATCGATCTCGATCCCCGGTGGGACAAAGGGAACCGACCCCGGACAGAGCATAATATCCTTAGCGGTGTAGATTTTTTCGCCACTGTCCCCGATGACGCTAACTTTTTGCGGGCCGGCGATTTTTCCCCAACCGTGGATAGTATCAACCTTGAGACGTTTAAGACTATTAGTGAGATCGCCTCTAATTTTACTGACAAGGTTGTTAGCATGATCGGCAATTGTTGGACGGTCAAAATTAACGCCACCGATGGCAATACCTAGACTTTTCAGATGGTCACTATCGGCCAATTCGCGCACTCGTCCCGAGGCTGCCAGTAAAGCTTTAGAAGGAATACAACCGCGATTAACACAGGTTCCTCCCATATCTTTGGCTTCGATAATAGCCGTTTTTAGCCCACATTTGACTGCGTGTAGGGCTGCCCCGTGGCCACCAACTCCAGCACCGATAATAATTAAATCGTAGTCGAATTCACTCATAGTCTCTCTGACTCTCAAAGTTAGCATTATCCCATTTTACGATCCACTGCGATCAAGCGGTGCTATCCCGGTCAAAAACTGGAGCCAGTTTTTAGCTATCAGACTCTTGTGCATTGAAACTGGGTATTGGCAATTTTAGGACAAGTCGTTACTAGACCTCTGGTAAGCTGTTCGTAATTTAAATTGCTTGTTGAGACGAGGCAAAAGGCAAGAGGCAAAAGGCAACAGTAAAAGGATTGGGGGAGGTTCGGCTAATTTAAGAATAAGCTGTTTAAATGCGTCTTAGCTTAAAAATCAAAAATTGTTGTTAGGGTTGAGAGTCGGTCGTCAGTAGTCAGGAGAATTTAAAATGCTCTATTCACAGATTTTAGGCTATTTAATCCTTATTTTTGCCGTTTTTGCATCCTCAAAAATTAATTAGGCAAGGTGTTACTTAACCAAGATATGAATACTAATTCTGCATCGTATCCATAAGTTAGTCTAGTCATAGGTTGGAAAAATTAGACCTGCTGCCAATACTTTCCCAGATGAAGGAACCATCTTTCTCCTACCATAATTTAGGCTCGAAACCAGAATCATTAATGATTTCTACCGTTTCTCCCGATGGTTTAATCACAAATAAACCTTGTTTATAGGCATAACGATCTACTCCTTCGTCTATTTCTATTCCCGCCACTGCACCATAAGCCTGATAGTTTTTATAATGGGGAAATGCTTGTTTAAATCGACTTAATTTTTCTAGAAATTCATTAACATCATCTTTCGATAAACGAGACTTACATTCGACTAAAACTACCTCGGTTTCATCGACGGCTAAAATATCAATCTCCATGGCGATTCCTTGGCGTTTTACCCTGGCACGACTATAGGTTTCTTTAACATCGATACCTTTGGCACGAAATAGGCTAATAACAGCAGGTTCGACTAATTCCTCGACAAATCTTCCCCAGCGAGTGGTTAAACTATCCACAGCACGACTGGTATTGGCCACTGTTTTCTCTAGATCGGCCAAACGGCGATCGGCTTCGGCCTTGGCTTCAGCAGCCCGGCGATCGTATTCAGCAGCCCGGCGATCGTATTCAGCGGCCCGGCGATCGGCTTCGGCAGCCCGGCGATCGGCTTCGTCCTTGGCTTCGGCAGCCCGGCGATCGTATTCTTGGCGTGATTGTTCAAACTTTTCGTTAGTTTTCTCAAAAAGTTTATAGATATCTTCGATGGTAATCGGTTGAGACATGGTTATTTGTTTTAATCTTTCTTATTTTACTATAATTGTACTAGCAAAGTGCAAGTCATTTTAGGGACGGGTGTTAATTGAGCAAGTCAATAGTTATACTAAATCCGTTGAGTAACGCACAGAAAACGGGTTTCTCGGAGAAACCCGTTTTCTACTCATGCACTCATGCAAAACGGAGAATAAATAATCAGTTTTTAATAACTGGATTTAGTATGAGGACGATATAGCGGGGACGGGAACCACAGTTTCTTCGTTGATCATGGTTTCTAACTGTTCAGCCTGGGATTTGGCTCGATAAATTGATCATTGTAAATAATTGTTACAAATACTTGACTTAAGATATTTCTATGGTGACAGAAACACAGATCAAAGAAAAAGCGCTAGAGTTGGGCTTCCATGGGGTCGGTATTGCCTCTGTGGACAGCCAAGACTCGGCGGTATCCCATCTAAAAAGCTGGTTAGAGCGGGGTTATCACGCTCATATGGATTGGATGACTAACCCGAAACGACAGGATATCAAAACTCTTTGGCCGGAAGTGCGATCGCTAATTTGTCTCGCCCTTAACTACTACACCCCCCAGCAACACAGTCAAGAACAAAACCATGGCAAAATTTCCCGTTATGCTTGGGGAAGGGATTATCACAAAGTATTAAGTAAAAAATTAAAAGCCCTCAGTCAATGGTTAGAAAGTCAGGGGGAGCAAATTCAAACCCGTTACTATGTGGACACTGGACCAGTACAGGATAAAGTTTGGGCGCAAAGAGCAGGGATCGGCTGGATTGCCAAGAATGGTAACTTAATTACCCGCAATTACGGCAGTTGGGTCTTTTTAGGGGAAATATTAACTAATTTACCTTTAGAACCCGATCGACCCCATAGCGCCCATTGTGGCACCTGTAGCCGTTGTTTAAGCGCCTGTCCCACCCAAGCAATAGTTAGTCCCTCTGTGGTGGATGCTAATCGCTGTATTGCCTACCATACCATTGAAAATCGTTCTGTAACTTTGCCTACAGAAATTGCCAAGAATTTACAGGGTTGGGTCGCTGGCTGCGATATCTGTCAAGATGTCTGTCCTTGGAATCAACGTTTTGCCCAAGTTACCGACGTGGAGGATTTTCAACCTCGTCCGGAAAACCTTTCGCCAAGGTTGGATGAATTAGCTAATCTAACTATAGAGGAGTGGGATCGTCGTTTCATCTCGTCAGCCCTACGTCGAATTAAACCCCAGCAGTGGCGACGTAATGCCCAGGCTAATTTAGCTCATTCCCCGAACCCCGCACAAGATGACAATTAAAGTAGTCGTGTTCGATTTTGATGGTACTATCGCCGATACCCACGATACTTTCGTGGAGATTGTCAATCGTTTGGCTAAAAATTTTGGTTATCAACCCGTCAACGAGGAAGATTTGGCCAGACTAAAAAACCTTAGTTCCCAAGAAATTATTAAACAATCCCAAGTTTCCCCCGTTAAAATCCCTTTTTTACTCTATCGAGTTAAACGGGAATTAAATAAACAAATTGAATGCCTGAAACCCTTCCATGGCTGGGATAACTGCCTCCTTACCCTTAAAGAAAGAGGCTATAGATTAGGAATAATAACTTCTAATACCAAAGAAAATGTCACCATATTTTTAGCAAATAATCAACTCTTAAATTTATTTGATTTTATCTGTTCGGGAACGCCTTTATTCGGCAAACACAAAATTCTTGATCGCCTGATCCGACAAAATAAATTCTGTCCCGATGAAATGATTTATGTCGGCGATGAAACCAGAGATATTACTGCTGCCAAAAAAAGTCAAGTGCAAGTGGTGGCCGTCGCTTGGGGCTTTAATTCCCCTCAAATTCTCACTCAATTTAACCCCGATCATCTCATTCATCATCCCCTAGAATTATTGGATATTTTAGATAGGTCTAGCTGAAAAAGTTTTTTCTGGGGACAAGGAAAGGCAGTTTGGGCATTTGTACTAAAATACCCAATACTCAGTTTAAATATAGACTTCGATTGATGGGGGCAGAGAGACTCGAACTCTCACGAGCTTATAAGGCTCAACGGATTTTAAGTCCGTAGCGTCTACCATTCCGCCACGCCCCCGTTATTTGACCGACAATTTTTTATCATATCACAAATAATTTAATTAGCAAGAGTATTTTCAGTAAATTATTTTAGTCCGCCAATTCGATCGCCACAAAGGGGGAAAGAGGGGGTAAAATAATCAGCAGGTGAATTGCCGTTCACCGACAGCCATTGATAAAAATAAATCCTTATGCAATCAATTCTGACGCAAGAAACCATTATCATCGCCCTGATCTACCTATCTCTCAGTGTCTTGTATTTGCTCGTAATTCCCGCCGTTATCTACTACTACCTCAATACGCGCTGGTATGTGGCTTCTTCTTGGGAAAGAGGGTTTATGTACTTTCTGATGAGCTTTTTCTTCCCCGGGATGCTGTTGTTAAGTCCTTTCCTTAACTTCCGTCCCCAACGTCGTACCCTAAAAGCTTAAGTTATTAACCCAAAAAACCCATGAGACGCATTGATGTCATCGGGATCGGTATAGGGATGTTTGCTATGGGCGGCATCCTCTACATTGTCCTGCAAAAAACCGGTTTAGATAGTGCTTCGGCGGGAATTTGGAGTCAAGCGGTGTTGGTAGGTGGTGTCATCGGTTGGATTTTTACCTATCTGTTTCGAGTTGCCACCGATAATATGACCTACGGCAAACAGCGCAAGGATTACGAAGATGCCGTCTTTAAAAAACGTCTGGAAGCGATGACTCCCGAAGAAATCGCCCAAATGCAGCAGGAGATTGAAGAAGAAAAAACTAAATAGACGGATGAAACCCGATAAAATCATCATCGGTTGGCGAGAATGGCTCGATTTACCTGATTTAGGCATTACCAAAATAAAGGCCAAGATTGATACAGGCGCTCGCTCCTCGGCCCTACACGCTTTTGATCTGCATCCCTTTCAAGATGGCGATCGCAATTGGCTGCGCTTTCAAGTTCATCCCTACCAAAAAGATAGTCACCACACTGTCACCACCACCGCAGAAATCCTCGAATGGCGACAGGTAAAAAATTCTGGGGGTCAAAGTCAACTACGTCCTGTTATTAGAACAAGTGTATTGCTCGGCGGTCGTCAATGGGCGATCGAATTAACCTTGACTAATCGCGATGTCATGGGTTTTCGGATGTTATTAGGACGAGAGGCCCTGAAAAAAGGCTTTCTTGTCCATCCGAATCAGTCTTTTTTACTGAGTTAAGTTATATTCAGTTATCAGTTATCAATTATCAGTTATCAGATGTGAGTTTTTAGTTCACTGTTTACTGTTTACTGATCACTGAAAAGGCTTTTCTGAGAAGTGGGGAATTAGGGAAGTAGGGAGTGGGTTTTTAAAGTTCGATTGGCAGTTAATCGCACTATTAAAAACAGATTTGGTATTATTATCTAAATTCTTGGCTGTATAATTGTGATGACTGCCCCCGCTTTTTATCTGAACTATGCCCATTCCCGATTTTCAATCGATTATGTTGCCCCTATTAAAAATACTTGCAGATGGCAAAGTTTATAAATATCGAGAAATTTTTGAAGTCTTGGTCAGAGAGTTTCAAGTCACGGAAGCGGAAAGAAAAGAAATGCTTCCCAGTGGACAACAAGAAATTTTTGCTAATCGAGTCGGTTGGGCAAAAACCTATTTAAAGAAAGCGGGATTAATTGACTCACCCCAAAGGGCGACTTTTGTAATTTCCGAGAAAGGAAAAGAAATCTTATCTCAAAATCCTGCTCGAATTGATGCCAAATTTCTCAGACAGTTTCCCGAATTTCAAGAATTTCAAGAATTCAATCAAGTCCATAAGCAAAATGAAACTATTACTCTTGAAAGCAATTTATCAACTTCTGATCAAGAACAAAATCCCGAGGAATTACTAGAAAACTCCTATCAAGAAATTCGTCAAGCATTAGCGACAGACTTACTTTCTATTTTGCGAAAATTATCCCCAGATACTTTTGAAAAATTAGTAGTAGAATTACTGGTAAAAATGGGTTATGGTGGCTCGATTAGAGATGCAGGTAAAGCGGTAGGTAAGAGCGGTGATCAAGGGATTGATGGGATAATAAAAGAAGATAGACTCGGTTTAGATATAATCTATATTCCTGAACTTCCCCCATACATATATACCATAATAGCCGAAACCCTTATCCATCAATGGATATACCCCTTAACTTTTCTTAATGTACCCATGTAATTTGTAACATTTATTAATAGAACTCTTGCAAATTAATTATATGTTATAATAATGGGTTAACTAATTTTTTGGGGAAAATTAGTTAATCAGTACATTTGTCCTGAATAAAAACTTGAAGTTTAACTTTTAACTCAAAACTCTTTAGAGCTGCTTTAATTTGGTTATCAAAACCTCTTTATTTAAGCGGCACAAACTATCTCAATTATAAAAATTGA
>NZ_JADBUB010000168.1:0-3313 GCF_020245865.1 Microcystis sp. M169S2 | reverse complement strand
TTTTAGACCTTTTGTCAATCAAAAAGTACTGGATATGGGAGTGATCGGGGGGAAATTTAGGCACTTTTTCCCTGAAAATTAGGTAATTGGCCACCTCAAAACTGGTAAAACCCCACACCCCACACCCCACACCCCACACCCTACCCCCCGGAAAAACTTTTTGCCGCAAACCCTGTCTAAACTCCTAGCCGATCATCCTGGTGATTTGAAAGGCTTCCGCAATCGGCCCGAGGGCTAATATCGGCAAGAAAGTGAGCGCACCGAGAATTAAAATCACCCCCGCCGTCACGCTGGTAAAGAGTCCGGTATCGGTGCGGAGGGTTCCGGTGGTGGCGGGAACCGGTTGTTTGCGGGACATCCCATCGGCTAACAAGAGCAGGGCAGCGATCGGGATATACCGTCCAGCCAGTAAACTAAAGGAGGCGCTGAGATTCCACCAGAGAGCGGTAATCGTCGGTTTCGCCCCAGCTGCAATCGCGATCGGCGAGGGTTGGGAATCTCCTAGTCCCTCGAAGCCCGATCCGTTATTGGCGGCGGCGGAAGCGTACTCGTAGATGACTTGAGATAATCCGTGAAAGCCGGGGTTACTGATGCCTTGAAAGTCGGGAAAGGCAAGGGCGATCGCTCCGGGGATGAGGATGGCGATCGGGTGAACCAGCAGAATTAAAAAACTGGCTAACACCACTTCCCGTTTCTCGATTTTGCGCCCGAACAATTCGGGGGTTCTTCCCACCATTAGCCCGGTGACGAATACCGCCAGGATTAGATAGGCAAACAGGTAGGCGGTGCCGGTTCCCTGGCCGCCGAAAACGATTTGCAGGAACAGATTCGAGAGGGTGGCGAAGCCGCCGTTCGGCATCAAAGAATCGTGCATGGCGATCACCGCACCGCACATGGTGGCCGTGGTAGTTACCGCGTACAAGGCCGATTGCGCCCAACCGAAGCGTACTTCTTTACCCTCGAAGTTAACCGCTCGATCGACCCCTAGCAGGGAGTTAACCGCCTGGTTGCCGTTATATTCCCCGATCGCTGTGATGATCGTAAAGCCGATGAAGATACCGAGGGGAATTAGATAGATTAATCGAGCTTGCTTGAGATTATCGGCGAAAACACCGTAGGTATAGATCAGGGAGGTGGGAATCGAGAGAATCGCCACCAACTGCACCAGATTGACGAATCCGTTCGGGTTTTCCAAGGGGTGGGCCGAGTTGCTGGTAAAAAAGCCGCCGCCGTTTTCTCCCAATTCCTTAATAATCTCGAAGTGGGCCACTGGACCACGGGCGATCGCCTGACTCAGGTTGGGGTTTTCTAGCGTCGGCAAGATCGCCGGGCCTGCGAGGGTTTCTGGTACTCCGGCGATGATCAGGGCAATTGCCCCCACGATCGAGATCGGTAAGAGGATACGGGTGATCGCTCGGATCAGATCCACATAAAAATTGCCCAACGGTCGCCCCGTCAGTCCCCGAATAAAGGCGATCCCCACCGCTAGACCGGTTCCAGCCGAGGTGAACATCTGGTAGCCAAGACCCCAGATCTGACTCGCGTAGCTGAGGGTGGTTTCTCCAGAATAATGCTGTTGGTCGGTGTTGGTGATAAAGGAAATCGTCGTATGTAGCGTGGTGTCCCAAGGGGGGGCGGGGATCCCCGTCGGGTTGAGGGGAAGGACTCCTTGGCCCGCAATCAGGGAAAAAACCAGAATTGCTATTACCGCGTTACTGTAGAGAACGGCGCGGAGGTACTGCCAGCCAGTCATATTCTCTTTCCCTTTCACCCCGACGAAGCTGTAAAGAAGACTCTCGACTCGATCGCACAGTGGGTCAAGCAGGGTTCTCTGTTCCATGAACACCCTAGCCATATAGCGCCCGAAAAAGGGGGTGATCGCCACAATTATCAGGATCGTGAGCGCGATTTGAATCCATCCTTGCAACATGGTTCGATCAACTCCAAAAAAAGCCAAGTGGTCATTGAGCTTGTCGAAATGTGGAGGCTCGATCAACGGATTCGACAAGCTCACCGTCCATGATCGACCGGGAAAATCACGGGTTCGCTGTCTCGAAACCGCTTGAGAAAACCAAGTTTGTCTAATCATTAGCGATCGTTAACCAGTGGATGATCGAGGTATTACTATCGCCTCTGCTGGGATGATTATAGCGATTTGTCGCGTCTTGACAATCTGTATTTTTTCCGTTCGTTATCCTATCAGCTTTTACGCACTTAAGTAGCTGGTTATAATTAAATTAAAAATGGATTTTAGGTTCGATCCCCCCTGCCCCCCTTGATAAGGGGGGTGCCGATAGGCGGGGGGATCTGACAACTTTTAACGCCTACCTACTTATGCAGAAATACTGACAATCAGCAATTATCAGTGACTCCTAAGATTTTACGTCACAAGTCGCTGAACAAACGGGAATAATTATGCAAACTTCATCGCAGAAAACGGGTTTCTTCGAGAAACCCGTTTTCTTGTAATAAATGTTAATTTCTGTTACAGGGGTCTTGAAAGATTGGGTATTGTTGAGCTAAAACTATTAGCAATAAACTTTTGCAGTTAACGTCATGACTTCTTATCTTTTGCCGATTCTTCCTGTTGTTGACGATGTTTTGTTCGATTTTGCTCAATCTGATGATTTTTGGGCGAATTTAGAAACCGCTTTTGGCGCAAGTTATGATGTGGTTAAAGCGACGCAATTACGACAGCAGTGGAAAAGCCGAAATTTTAGTCAAATTCCCCCGATTGAGGTACTTAGTGATGAGGTTTTAGGGACGGCAAAAGGGGCCTATTCCAGCAGTACCAATAAGATTTATCTATCAGCATCTTTTTTAAATACGGCTTCGTCAGCAGCGATAGTTAATGTAATTTTAGAAGAAATTGGGCATTATGTGGATGCTCAAATTAATCCGGTGGATAGCGCTGGAGATGAGGGGGCAATTTTTGCGGAGTTGGTTCAAGGAAATAGTCTGGATGTGGCAATTTTAGACGCTTTACGAGCCGAGAATGACCAGACAACAATTATAGTAAATGGTGAAATTATTGAAGTAGAACAGGCAAATTTTACGGGAACTAATGGGAATGATAATATTACGGGAACTTCTGACAGTGATAATATTTCTGGGTTAGATGGCAATGATACTTTAAGTGGTTTGGGGGGACAAGACCGCCTAGAAGGAGGAGATGGAGATGATCTTTTGTCTGGAGGAGCGGGGAATGATGGTGATTATTACGACTTCGAGAATTATTTCGGTCTCTATGGTGGAGATGGTAATGACACCTTAAATGGTGAAGCTGGTAATGATGAACTTTATGGTGGTAATG
>NZ_JADBUB010000167.1:0-7655 GCF_020245865.1 Microcystis sp. M169S2 | reverse complement strand
TTCTAGTTTAATATATTCTCCTGCCTGTAGCCGAAACCAATCAATTTCTTGTTCATAAAACCGCCAGACTAGGTATTCTTGGACTTGATTGCGACGGTAAACATTTAATTTTTGATGAACATCGTAGGAAGCACTAGAAGCCGCAATTTCGACAATTAATTCCGGCGCCCCTTCTACATAATCATCTTGACTAATTGTCGATTGTCCTCCCTTGTCAATTCTTAATAGGGCATCCGGTTGGGGTTCGTTATCAATATCTAATCTCACGGTGGCATTATCACCTAATCTAACACCTGGAGTCGCCGCTTTATAGAGAGCTAACCATCCGATAATATTAGCATGAGGCTCGGCGTGACTTTCAAATCTGAGGGGAGATGCCATATAAACAATTCCTTCAATTAATTCCGCTTTTTTGAGATGGGGCATCCCTTGATAACGTCGTTCAAATTCCCATCGAGTTAATTTATCGCCGTTTTCTAGGGGAGGAATTGTTAAAGAAGCAGCTATTACTGGGGTAGTTGTCATAAGTTTTCTCTTTTCACCCGTCTTCTAGTTAATCTTTGCCCGCTATCGGATCAGGATTTTTTCCTGATCTTCCATTATTATAACACCCATCGGTATGGTGTGTTAAAGTAGCTAAACACACCCACAAAAATCAATTTATTTCAGCTACAAGAACAAACCCCATCTATCCCAGAAAAGCTGTATATTGAGATGCACATCTGTAAATTTACGGTTCTATGGCAGTAGGATGTTTATCTAACACTTTTGGCAATGACAGAGAAACCCATCCTACCCACAGCTTAAATTAATGGATCTGCATAATTTTCTCGGCTACTTTCTGGGAAATAAAAGGTAAAATTGAGCGATTTTGACTGTTATCTTTTCCCTCGGTAAATACCACCAAGAGATAGGGAGTATGATGGGGAATTTCAATATAGGCTGCATCGTGACGTACTTGACTTGTCCAACCAGCTTTTGACCAAATTTGACTATTTTCTGGTAATCCTTGTCCCAGAAATCCTAAGATTTGTGTCTCATCTCCTTGACTTGTCCAATCAGCAGGATTAAGACTTCGTTTTAGTAAAGACATCATCATTTGAGAACGTTGGGAAGAAACCGCAATCCCCCCAACAATAGTATGAATTAAACGCGCCACTGCATTGCTAGTCAACATATTGCGATTTTCCATTAATTCCCCTAAAAAAGCGCGTTCACGTCCATAGGGACCATCAGACCAAGTTTTTTGATTAACGTTAATTGTCGCTAATTCTGGCCAATTTAAGGATTGAAAATAACGATTAACTATGTTGCGTTGTTGCTTCCAAGTTTCAAAAGGACCGGCGGCAATTTCTGGACCGCTAGTGGTTCCCGTGACCAGATCTACAACTAAACTGGTAGCATCATTACTAGAGTCAACAATCATGTCACGAATGGCGCGATTTAATTCGCTGCTTTCGGCAATCATTCCCCCCTCTAACCACTCATGAATTGCTACTAGATAAAACAATTTCACTAAACTAGCGGGATAGGTTCTTTCTTGTCCGCGATAACTAAATCCACGGGGGGAATATTTCCAGAATTCTTCGTGAGAAATTGCTCCCCCCGTGTTGACGATAACGGGAGGATCATATACTATCCAAGTTAGGGCGATTTGTTCTTGAGCTAATTGGGGAAATTCTCGCCAAGTTGTTTCTAAAATATCTGTGCCGAACTGTTGGAGGTGGTCTTCAGTATGAAAAAAGTTCATAGGTGTGCTGCAAAGTCAAGAGTTAGAAGGTGAATAAATTATTGAGTCGGCAATTCTCATTTTAAGGTAAAATTTACCGATAATTAATTATTTGATCGCTTCTGAGTTTAATGTTTATATCTACCGATGAGGTTCATCTCTATTTTATCAGTCTTGATCCCTCTGGGGATAGACTAGAAAAACTGGCTTCTTTGCTCTCGGAAGATGAAATAATTAGAGCTAATCGTTACCATTTTCCCGAACACAAGCGGCGTTTTTTGGTGGCTAGGGGGTGTTTACGCGAGATTTTAGGGTCATATTTGGCGATAAGTCCCGAAAAAATCGAGTTTATCTACAGTGAACGGGGAAAACCGAGTATTAACTACCAATTGCAGTTTAATCTCTCCCATTCCGAGGAGATGGCAATCTGTGGCTTGACTTTAACCGCTCGCATTGGGGTAGATTTAGAGAAAATGCGCCAGATGAAAGATTTAGATAGCTTGACAAAAAGGTTTTTTTGTGCTAAAGAACATGAGCTTGTTGAAAAGTCCGCAGAGAAGGAAAAGCTATTTTTTCAGTTATGGACGGCAAAAGAGGCTTATTTAAAGGCACTGGGAACGGGAATTAGCGGGGGACTTGATCGAGTGGAAGTGGGCCTCAATCCCTTAAAATTAGACAATGTGGCGGGGGAATGGCAATTATGGACAGCGGCAATCGGCGATAATTATCGAGCGACGGTGGTTATCGAAGGTAGCGATCGAGTGATTAAAACCTTTGGCCTTTCTGATCTATGATTAATTGGGGAGTTAATTGCCTTGAGAAATTCAGTAATTATTCCTAGCTATCTCAAAAAAAGCTTGTCCTTAATTATTACTTAACCTTGTTTTCTCTATGCGAATTGCTCTTTTTACAGAAACCTTCTTACCGAAAATTGATGGCATTGTCACCCGTCTTAAACATACCGTAGAACACCTACAAAGATTAGGTCATCAGGTATTAGTTTTCTCTCCCGATGGCGGTTTAAAGGAGTACAAAGGTGCTAAGATTCATGGAGTTACAGGGATTCCCTTACCCCTATATCCGGAATTAAAAATGGCTTTCCCCCGGCCTTCCGTCGGTCAAGCTTTAGAGAGGTTTAAACCTGATATTATTCATGTGGTTAACCCGGCTATTTTAGGGGTGGGAGGCATTTATTTTGCCAAAACTATGAACATTCCCCTCGTCGCTTCCTATCATACCCATCTCCCCCAATACTTACAACACTATGGATTAGGTTCCCTAGAAGGATTACTCTGGGAATTATTAAAATTGGCCCACAATCAAGCAAGTTTAAATCTCTGCACTTCCACCGCTATGGTGCAAGAATTATCTAGTCGTGGCATTGAAAAGGTCGAGCTTTGGCAAAGGGGAGTCGATACGGAATTATTTCAACCTCATTTAAAATCCCCGGCCATGAGACTGAAATTATCCCAAAATAACCCCGATAGTCCTCTATTATTATATGTTGGTCGAGTGTCGGCCGAAAAAGAAATCGATCGCATTAAACCAGTATTAGAAGCGATTCCCGAAGCAAGATTTGCCATTGTGGGAGATGGTCCCCATCGGGAAGCTTTAACAAGTCATTTTGCCGATACAAATACCCATTTTGTCGGTTATTTACAGGGGTTAGAATTAGCCTCCGCTTTTGCTTCCGCAGATGCTTTTCTGTTTCCCTCACGCACAGAAACCCTCGGTTTGGTACTCTTAGAATCCATGGCTGCCGGTTGTCCGGTGGTGGCGGCAAATTCGGGGGGAATTCCCGATATTGTCACCGATGGAGTTAATGGTCATCTCTTCGATCCTAGGGATGAAAAGGGTTTAATTAGTGCCACCCAAAGATTACTAACCGCCAAGGCAGAAAGAGAGGAATTACGACGAAATGCGCGTCTAGAAGCGGAAAAATGGGCATGGCAAGCGGCCACCAAACAGTTATTAAATTACTATCACCAAGTTTTGAAGAATAATTCTGTGGCTTTTGCCGCTTAATTGTTGTCAAAATGCTCGAATTTAACCGCAAAAACCTTGACCTATTGTAACTTTTATGGCCAGCGCACCCAGTACCACCTTAGATAAGTCCACCCAAGTGGTCAAAAAGACTTATCCCAACTATAAAGTTATTGTTCTCAACGATGACTTTAACACCTTCGATCATGTGGCCAATTGTTTAATTAAATATATCCCGGATATGACTACCGATCGAGCTTGGGAATTAACTAATCAAGTTCACTACCAAGGACAGGCAATTGTCTGGACCGGTCCCCAAGAACAAGCGGAACTTTATCACCAACAATTGCGACGGGAAGGATTAACCATGGCTCCCCTAGAGGCCGCATAATTATGAATAATGGTCGCTTAGTTTGGAATCATTCTACTCATATACCGGGGTTGATTGCGGTATTAGAAAAGTTAATTACTTATCAGGGAATCACCACTGTCACCCCGGGGGTACTTTCTCGCTCAAAAGGTCATTGTCCGCGGTTACAATTGCGGATATCAGTGCCGATTCGTGGTGGTTTTAAGCTGATTGCGAGGACAGGAAAAAGTGTTCAGGAAGTCTTTGTTATTACCGATTTAAACCAAGAGGATTTAGAAATGGCTATCCAAGCTTGTTTAGGAAAATAACTGTCGTGGGTGCGTTGTTGAAAGGCTGCTGGTTACTAATCATTGTTTTTCTGTTTTTCTGTTTACATTCTCTCCCTAGTTTGGCAGTAGTGGATAGGGTTCCCTTAACAGTAACTTTATTGCAGGAACGTTTAAGCGCACCCGTCCTTAAAGAAGGGATGACTACTATCGATTTAGCCAATTTAGTTATCGATATCCGCGATGAAAATAAGGAACTACAAGAACAATTTTATCAACAGATTCAAGGTCAAATTAATCGCGCTAAACAACCCCTAGGTTTAGATTTTAGTAATTCCTTAATTCAAGGCAATTTTATCGCTTCCCGTCTGGGTTTACCGACTCCTTTAACAAAAGTGGCCCTTGCTACCTTGTTATCACCCACAGAAGAACAGTTATTACAACAGGACGAAAATTTTTTATTCGATAGCGATGAACCGGTTTTTAATGTCACAGTATTTCGTGGACCGGTGAAGTTGCAGGGAACCGTATTTATGGGAGAAGTGGACTTTTCTAAGACTTTTTTTCTGCAAATTGTCGAAGCAATGGCAGCAAAATTTAGTCGTGAAAGTAATTGGGTAGAATCGCGTTTTGCTAGGGTGGCAAAATTTACCAAAGCCAATTTTATGGGAGATGTAAATTTTAGTCAAAGTCAATTTTTAAATAAAGCCATCTTTCGCAGCGTACATTTTAAAAGTATTACTAACTTCCATCGCAGTCATTTTACTGCTGAAGCTTATTTTGATCAAACCAAATACGATAAACCCGCAGATTTTACCCGTACTTTCTGGCAAAAAGAAGCTAATTTTTCCCAAAGTCAATGGCGAGATCGTCCGCTATTTTCTAAGAGTAGATTTTTAAGTTTATTAACCTTTAGAAATGCCACTTTTGAAAAATCAGGCGCTTTCCGGTCTAGTTATTTTAATGGTGTGGTTAGTTTTCAAGATGTGAAACTTTTAGATCAGGTAGATTTTAGTAATTCCACTTTTACTAAAAATAGTTATTTAAGTGTATCAGGATTAGCTTTTGATTCCGATAAAGCTAAAATCCTAGGAGATAGAGGAGTAATTGGTCAAGCAATTTATTTACCAACTTTAACAGGAAATGAGACAGTTTTAAGAAATTTAGTTCGTAATTTTCGCTCCCTAGAACAAATTGCCGATGCTAATCAAATTGAATACAAAACCGAAAAATTGCGATTACAACAGTTAAAACAAAAACTGAATAATATCTCAGTTATTCGCCTAATTAACCTCACTTGGGTAGCTGATTTTCTGCATACTTCTTTCCTTACTTTACTATTACTCTTAAGTCAAGATGGTACAAATTTTAGTTTAGTTTTTGGTACAGGAATCATAATTTTTGCCTATTTTGGCTGTTTATTTTGGTTAATCGATCGCGTGCGTCGTCTCACTCCTAAACCAGTAATTCCTAATGGTTATGAAATCTTTTGTATGGTAACTAGCTATATTATTCTCACCCTTTCAGGTGTGTTTAATATCCTGCAATCTGCCAGTCGTCCCCTACTAACTTTAACAGCTATTGCCCTAATTCTTGTCCCCTTACCCCTAATTTTAATTATCGAACTTTATCGTCGGGGACGCTATCACGATTTAATGGATAGTTCCTATTTCCTCCAAGATGGTAGTATGCGACAATTACGCTTATTAATCACCCGTTTACCCGTAGTTCCTGAATTTCCCCTCTTTCGCGATCGTTATACTCCTATTCCTTGGCAAAAGCGTTGGAATTGGTTAAATTATTACGATTTAAGTCTCAATAATTTGCTAAAATTAGGCTTTAATGATTGGCGAGTTCGCGATCGAGAATTACCCGCTATTATTTCTTTTTTAGTTTGGTATCAATGGGGTATCGGCATCTTTTATATTACTCTCCTTATCTGGACTCTCTCGCGCACAATTCCGGGGTTAAATCTCTTGATTTATTTAAAATAAACTGTAAAAATTTGAATACAGCAGTTATCTTTTCGTTTTGGGTAACAGAAATAAGATTGCTCTTAGAGAAGAAATTAGCTGCCCATGAAACTCAAACAGATTTTGATAACCTAGCCCAAGCTTTAGCAGAATTGCGACAAATTTCTGCTGAAGAAAACTATACTATAGAAGTTCCTACTCGCCAAGATCGTTCTCATCCATTTGCAAAAAGCTTAAATGACATTCCTGTGTGATACTAACATTATCAGCGAGTTAGCACGTCCCCAACCTAAGATTTTTCTGCTAAAATTATCTACACAACAGTACACAAGCGGGAAAAGCAATAGTCTATGCTAGAAAAAATCGGAATGGGAGAATTCCGGGATCATCTCGCCAAATATTTGAGTTCTACTACTCCCATCGCCGTCACTTGCCAGGGTCAGACGGTGGGTTATTTCTTACCGGCACGACCGGAGCCATCGGAAGCGGAGATCGACGGGTTAAAACGCGCCGCCGAGAGGTTGGATGCGCTTTTACGCGAACAGGGACTTTCTGAAGATGCGCTCGTTTGCGAATTCCGTCAACTCCGGGAAGGCGAGCGTTAGGCTTTCTGCTATGACGAAAAGAATCGTTCTGGATGCCAATATTCTCATCCGTGCCGTGTTGGGGAAAAAGGTACGGGAGATGATCGCTCGGTTCGCTCCCACGGTAGATTTTTTTACGACCGATCGCTGTTACGCCGACGCAAGACGATATTTACCGATTCTTTTCGAGAAACGCGACCTAGGGAGCGAGGACGCGATGGCAGTCTTGGAAGGTTTGACCGGTTGGGTGCGGATCGTGGATAACAGCCTGTACGCTTCTTACGAAGGGGAGGCTAGAAAACGCATCGCCGCGCGGGATGTGGACGATTGGCCAGTCGTGGCGCTGGCTTTATTGCTGGAATGCCCGATCTGGACGGAAGACGCGGATTTTTTCGGCACGGGGGTGGCAACCTGGACGAGCAATCGGGTTCACCTGTATTTCGGTGAGTGAGCGACGGCGATCACAACAATATCCGATATTCTGGTGAATTCGTAAGAATCGAAGATATCCCGCCGTAGTCGGTGGGTATCGCCCTGGACTAGGTGCGCTTCCCAACTTTGCGAGCGTTGGATGAGTTTGGCTAGGGTTAATCTCAGACCGGCTAGATAGGGTTTGCTGAATAAATTTGAAATGTAGGCAAAGTAAAGGTTTTGGGGCTTTTCTCGCGAAACAGGTGCAAGATTTTGAGAGAATCGTCGTTCAAAACCTTGCGTCTTCATCGGCCCGCGTCCTGTAGGGGCGAAGCATTC
>NZ_JADBUB010000166.1:0-3663 GCF_020245865.1 Microcystis sp. M169S2 | reverse complement strand
ATAAATGCGCCAGATTTGTCCATTAAAACGCCATAATTCCGGCACTCCCAAACGGGCATAAAGTGCTAATTTATTAATATCCGTGTGGGTTATATCCACTTCCACCACTAAATCTGGGGGCGGATCTTCAGTTAAATTAATTCTTTTTCCTAGCACTTTAGCTTGATTTTGAATATAGTAAGCATTGTCAGGTTCTGCCCCTCGTTCTAAATCTTCCCTAGCTAGAGTTGTGGAACCCAGACTTTTAATTTTTAAACCCAATTCGGACACTAAAAAATAGATAAAACGTCCAATTAATTCTCGATAAAACTCGTGTTCTTCTAGGGGCATAGTAATCTCTAAAGTGCCACGATCATAAAATAAATGGGCGCGATTATTTTCCCCTAGGGCCTGTAAAATTTGCCGATAGGATAACCAACTGAGATGATTAAAAACTACCCGTTTTTCGCCCCTAATTTGCTCAGTATTTAACTCCAGAGGAACTGTCACCATAACTGCCCCGAAAAGCGAAATTTATGCCCAAAAAAGGGGGTTGATTCACCCCCTTATTATCTTATTAAACCAGTGCCGGAACCTGGGGCCAACGCCCGATCGTCTTACCAATGACCGCTAACTCCTGAGTTAATCGATCGAATCGGTCGGGGGTCAAGGATTGCGGCCCATCAGATAGGGCCTTGGCTGGGTTAGGATGCACCTCGATCATCAAGGAATCAGCCCCAGCTGCCAGGGAAGCCATGGCCATGGTCGGGACATATTCCCATTTACCCGTACCGTGGCTAGGATCGATCATGATCGGCAGGTGGGTTAAAGTTCTTAAAACGGGAATACAGGATAAATCTAGGGTATTGCGAGTATATTTACTGTCAAAGGTGCGGATACCGCGTTCGCAGAGAATGACATTGCTATTTCCTGCCGCGAGGATATATTCTGCCGCCATCAACCAATCTTCAATAGTGGCCGCCATGCCGCGCTTGAGTAGGACTGGTTTCGGTTGCGCCCCAACTTTTTTCAGGAGGGAAAAATTCTGCATATTGCGCGCCCCCACTTGCACCACGTCGGCTATTTCGACAATCTTATCGAGATCCGCTGCGTCCATTACTTCCGTGATAATACCCAAACCACTGGCATCTCTAGCCGCCGCTAGTAATTCCAAAGCGCTTTCCCCGTGACCTTGGAAAGCATAGGGAGAAGTGCGGGGTTTGTAGGCACCACCCCGGAGGAATTGCGCTCCGGCTGCCGCCACTCGTTTGGCAGTTTCCACGATCATCGCTTCATTTTCCACCGAACAGGGGCCGGCGACAATGCTAACGGTATGATTTCTGCCGATGGGGATAACACCGTTAGGAGTGGGGACTAAAACCTCGCTGTATTCCCCGTGACGGTATTCTAAAGAGGCGCGTTTGAAGGGTTGTTCGACTCGCAGGACGGTTTCGATCCAAGGGCTTAGTTCTTGGATTTGTAGGGGGTCTAATTCCCTGGTTTCTCCGACTAAACCGATGACAACTTTATGCTTACCGACGATTTTTTCAGGACTTAATCCCCATGCCTCGAATTCGGCACTGACGCGCTCGATTTCAATTTCCGGGGAACCAACTTTCATGACAATAATCATGGCATTAACCCTTTATTTTTTCCTTTAATCTCTATTGTTGACGATTTCTAGAGGTTATCTATTTTTCTTCCACTTCTTTTTTGCCGGACCGCCAAGCAGCGATCGTTCTGCCAAAATTAGCTTGAAATTCTTGCCATCCTAGCCAATCCCCGACCCGATCCTCGTCCCAAGAAGCGGAGAAGATGCCATAACTCAGACCGATAAAACCTAGACCAAATAGGCTTAAACTGACGAGCATGGCGACGTAGGAAGGGATTTCGAGAAGATTGTGGCTAATAATCCAGTAGAAGCCAAAAAAGGAAGTTATCCCCAATACTGTCGGAATGCCACAAAATACCGCCATCCGTTTGGCCATCCGTTGACTGACCGCTTGCGGAATTGCCTTTAAGCTGGTTTCCTCGGAGCGAGTCTTTATCGGCGGTGGCACGGGACTAGGGGCAATTTTCGGGGTTTTTCGCTTATTTTGGCGCGGCTCAAAGGGAAGACGCTCTTTTTTCTCCGTCGATTTCGATTCAGAGGCCATGGTAGGGATGCAAGGGGGGTAAGCTTAACGGCGAATTCCGAGACGACCGATCAGGGTTTGATAACGTTGTTGATCTTTCTTCTGAATATAGGTTAACAGTCCCCGACGACGACCGATCATCTGGAGTAATCCCCGGCGGGAAGCGTGGTCTTTCGGGTTAGCTTTCAGGTGTTCGGTCAGTTGGTTGATTCTCTCGGTTAAGAAAGCTACTTGTAACTCCGATGATCCTGTATCGGTTTCGTGGGCCTGATATTGGCTGATTAGTTCTTGTTTTTTGGTCTGGGTTAAGGCCATAGGACTCGTGATCTTTGCTTAAACACTGCAACCTATCATAGTATCACGTTTCCAGTCAATCCGTAAACATTGTTCGGGTAATAGGGTTTTGGGGTGATAGGGTTTTGGGGTGATAGGGTTTTGGGGTGATAGGGTTTTGGGGTGATAGGGTGATAGGGTGAGATGAGACAGCTTCCCCACTTCCCCATCTACCCCACTTCATAATCCATAATTCCCACACCCCACACCCCACACCCCACACCCCACACCCCACACCCCACACCCTACACCCCACACCCCACACCCCACACCCCACACCCCACACCCCACACCCCACACCCCACACCCCCACTTCCCCAATTCCCCAATTCCCCATTGCCGCAAATCATGGCAAAATCTTAGACATAGCGTCTAACTTACCCTGAAGATTCCATGCTGTTAAAATCCACGACCCGTCATATTCGCATTTATACGGCTGAAGTAAAAAATAATCAATTGATCGAGAGTAACAATGTTTTGACTCTTGATGTGGATCCCGATAATGAATTTAATTGGGAAGAAGTGGCTCTCAATAAGGTTTATAGTAAGTTTGATGAATTGGTAGAGTGCTACAATGGGGAAGAACTGAGCGAATATAATCTCCGTCGCATCGGTTCAGATCTAGAACACTTTATCCGTTCTCTCCTGCAAAAAGGCGAAATTAGCTATAATCTCAATGCCAGAGTCCAGAACTATAGTATGGGTTTACCGAAATTAGCGTGAATGATCCCGCGTCAGTCCCCACCCGGACATCTAGGCAGGTGGGGAATTTGCATCGCGCCAATGAAGCGATACAATTGCCAGTCACTCTTGTGGTTTTGGTGGTCGCTTAATATATTTGCGTAAAATTTGAGCTATACCAATAAGTAGTCGTGCAAAATTAATTTCCTAGTGAAGATAGGCAAGAGGCAAGAGGCAAGAGGCAAGAGGTGGTTAGATATGTGTAATTAATTTTGCTTAGGTACTTACCGTTTTTCAAAAACCGTAGCCTACTTATAGAAAAGATAATTAGGGCTTGCTGAATAATGGTAAAACCCTTTTAAAATAAGGCTTTTGACCTGTTGAAATCCGATGTTATAGCAAAGAGCGGGATAGTTAGGACATAATAGAGAAAAAGAAATGAGGAGAAGCTTTCATGGCAGCACCCTATAGTGATGATTTAAGACAGAAAGCAGTGAGTGCCGTAGAGCGAGGGGAGAAAAAAAGCCATGTCTGT
>NZ_JADBUB010000165.1:0-7054 GCF_020245865.1 Microcystis sp. M169S2 | reverse complement strand
CTGATAATTGTTATAGCTATCGCCTATACAAGTGCCACAAT
Organism: Microcystis sp. M169S2; assembly: GCF_020245865.1. NCBI lineage: Bacteria > Bacillati > Cyanobacteriota > Cyanophyceae > Chroococcales > Microcystaceae > Microcystis > Microcystis sp. M169S2. Next base: position 7,013 of record NZ_JADBUB010000165.1, on the reverse strand, counting down.
GCAAGGTAAAAAAATTAAGGATATGGGAATCCAAAAATATGTTACAAGACCTGAAAAAAGATATAAAGGTCAACGCAGGCACAGCAGTTTTTATGTGGGTTAACATCTCTATCATTGGCTCCATCTACATCAAATGTTCCAAAAAAATATAGAAGAGCTAATGCAAATTAGCCGCTATCGGTTGAAGGATTACATCAAAGGACAAAGAGCGATATCGCTTGCCCTATCTACCTTCTAGCTCGCTTGTCCCCCTCTCAGCCCTGCCCCCCTTGATAAGGGGGGTGTCTGACAACTTTTAACACCTACCTACTTATTATATTCTACTTCATGTTTATTTTAAGCTTTCATACTAGAAAAGAGCGATAAATAGAGGATTATTATAGCTATTCAAGCTTATTTTCCCCTTCTTTTAGCAGAGGTATCGAGTTTTCTGCCGTCAAAATGTCAGGAATATCACTTAAACTGGCAGTTTGATAAACCTGTTCATTTCTAGCAAATAAATTGCTCATATCTTGAGAATAATTAGAAGCGATCGATAATAAAGCTCCGGCAAAAATATAGAGAGGTAAAGGCAAAATAAAACCCTTTGCCCACTGATAAAATTCCACCAACAAAAATAACAAAACACAGCCCACAACCCAGACTTTCATCGCACTTTTTTCCCCTATCTTTACGAGAAAAGGTGAGCAAAAAGCCCACCTTTTATTTAACTAATTCCAGTAAGAATTTATTCAATCACGGGAGCGATTAACTCACGTCTTTCACCGGAAATTACTTTCACCTTACCTTCCTCATCGATATCGACCATGGCCGTATCGCCATCGGAAACCCGTCCGGAGAGAATTTCCTCAGCCAGAACATCTTCCAACAGACGCATAATCGCACGACGTAAGGGACGAGCGCCGTAGGCCGGATTATAACCCTCCTCGATCAAGCGTTCTTTAAACTTATCAGTAACAGACAAAGTAATATTTTGTTCTGTCAGACGTTTAAACACATCCTTGAGCAGGATTTCGGCGATTTCCTTGACCTCTTCCTTATTGAGTTGACGGAAGACAATAATCTCATCGAGACGGTTGAGGAATTCCGGACGGAAATATTGTTTTAATTCCTCATTAACCAGCGATCGAATGCGATTATACTGGGCCTCGGCTTGATTATCGGCAAACTCGAAACCTAAACCACCGCCACCCTTCTCGATGACTTTAGAACCGATGTTCGAGGTCATGATCAACAGGGTATTTTTAAAGTCCACCGTGCGACCTTTGGCATCGGTCAAACGTCCATCTTCAAGGATTTGCAGAAGCATATTGAAGACATCGGGGTGAGCCTTTTCGATTTCGTCGAATAGCACCACCGTATAAGGACGACGACGCACCGCTTCCGTTAATTGTCCCCCTTCGTTGTAACCAACATAACCCGGAGGTGAACCGATTAACTTAGAAACCGTGTGCCGTTCCATGTATTCCGACATATCGAGACGGATCATCGCATCTTCCGAACCAAAGAAATAAGCGGCCAGAGCTTTAGTTAACTCGGTTTTACCTACCCCCGTTGGACCGGAGAAGATAAAGGAAGCAATGGGACGGTTGGGATTTTTCAGACCGACGCGAGCGCGACGAATGGCACGAGACACCGCTTTAACCGCGTCCTCTTGACCGATGAGACGCTGATGCAGGGTATCTTCCATGTGCAGCAGTTTCTCGGATTCGGTTTCGGTCAGTTTGTTGACGGGAACCCCAGTCCAAGAAGCGACGATGTGGGCGATTTCCTCGGCATCCACAAAGGGTTCATCGTTGCCATCTTCGCCTTTTTTGGTGGAAGCGAGATTCCGGATCTGGGTTTTGATTTCCATTTCCCGATCGCGCAATTCTCCCGCTTTCTCGAAGTCTTGACCGCGCACTGCGTCATCTTTTTGTTTGAGAATTTGCCGCAGTTCTTTATCTAATTCCTTGGCTGCTGGGGGCAATTGGGAATTAATCAAGCGCACTCTCGAACCAGCTTCATCGATTAAATCGATCGCCTTGTCCGGTAAAAAGCGATCGCTAATGTAGCGATCGGACAATTTCGCCGCCGCTTCTAGCGCTTCGTCTAAGATTTTTAGTTTATGGTGCTGTTCGTAGCGTTCCCGGAGACCGTAGAGAATTTCGATCGTTTCTTCTACGGAGGGTTCACCGACCATAACCGGTTGAAAACGTCTTTCTAGAGCCGCATCCCGTTCGATATGTTTGCGGTACTCATCCAAGGTCGTCGCCCCGATACATTGCAGTTCTCCCCGGGCCAAAGCTGGTTTGAGAATATTGGCCGCATCGATCGCCCCTTCGGCTGCCCCGGCACCGATGAGAGTATGAACTTCATCGATAACAAGGACGACGTTACCCGCTTGGCGAATTTCGTCCATGATTTTTTTGAGGCGTTCCTCAAATTCGCCGCGATACTTGGTTCCCGCCACTAACAAGCCGATATCGAGGGTGACAACCCGTTTTTCTTCGAGAATGTCGGGAATATCCTTGTTAGCAATGCGTTGGGCCAATCCTTCTGCGATCGCTGTTTTACCTACCCCCGGTTCCCCGATTAGGACTGGGTTATTTTTGGTACGACGACCGAGAATTTGGATGACGCGCTCGATTTCCTTTTGCCGGCCGACCACGGGATCGAGTTTACCCTCGCTGGCCATTTGGGTGAGATTGGAACCGAATTCGTCAAGAGTGGGGGTTTTAGTGCGACCTTGGGAAGATGAACCGGCGGCCACTTCGGCGGTTTCCCCTAACATTCTGATCACCTGGGTGCGAACTTTCGAGAGATCCACGCCGAGATTTTCCAGAACCCTAGCGGCCACACCTTCCCCTTCGCGAATTAGTCCTAAAAGGAGGTGTTCTGTGCCAATATAGTTATGGCCCAGTTGACGGGCTTCTTCGAGGGAGAGTTCTAAAACTCGTTTGGCTCTGGGGGTGAAGGGAATTTCCACGGCTACGAATCCGGAACCGCGACCGATGATTTTCTCCACCTCCACGCGCGCATCTTTGAGATTGACACCCATGGACTTGAGGACTTTGGCGGCAACTCCCGTTCCCTCTCCAATTAGTCCTAGTAAAATCTGCTCTGTTCCCACGAAGTTATGGCCGAGGCGGCGGGCTTCTTCTTGGGCGAGCATGATTACTTTAATGGCTTTTTCCGTAAATCTTTCAAACATAGCCTATCCATCACCTACACAAGCGACCCTAGATATGCTGATTTTAGCACGGCTTTTTAGTTTAGCTGTCTCTCAGTGATCAGTTATTGGGGAACGGCTATTAGTTATAGTGGTTATGGGGCTGAAGATTTTTTCTGGGGTCAATGGCTCTTAGCTGACTTGCGGAGATGCCCGGAATCTCCCGGATTATGGTTTTGGCCCACCGGAAACCTGCGGATAAGTTGTTCCCCGTTGCATAATCCCCTAGGTTCGTGGTCATCCCCATCTCTCGATCGCTTGACTATCGATCGCCCATTTTCAGGTCAAAACTCGAAGTATAAGCAGATTAAATATTACTACCTATTGACAAATGAGTATATATGTTGTACGTCGGGGTGATATACAGAAAGTTGACCCCTATCGTTGCTCTGGAGATTGTTATGCAGAAAGTTGACCCAGATCGTTGCTGCCGAAACTCTCGAATGTAATAATATAAGAGTAAATTCAAGAAAAAGTTTTAGAGGAACAAAAAGATGGATAGTAGTTCAAAAAAAACGGCTGACAATGATCGGCAAGGCTTAGAAATGGATCGAGACGAGAGAATTATTGAATTAGAGAAGGAAATTTCCGATCTCCAAAAAGAAAACCAAGAGTTAATCCAGAAGTTATTGATCGAAAATGTGACTTCTGAAGGGATCAAAAAAATCAACTCTCATCTTAATGAAATTATCAGCATTGCACAAAAAATAGGGACAACGTTATTAGTGATTACCGGCTTAGCTGGACTGGGTGGATTCTGGGGAATCTATAGTGCAATTGAGGGAAAAGCAAAAGAGACTGTAGAAAGTTACCTGAAAGGAAATGACAATCAGGCAATGAAGAAGATGATCGATGAAAAAATTGTTCCCGAAGTGGTAGATTCTATCAATAAAGATCCCAAAAAAGTTGTAGAAATAACTCAGAAAATTGCTGAAATTCTACCGAGCAAAGAAGAATTTACAAACAATTTAATTGCAGAACCAAAATTTATAAATAATTTACTTGGTAGTCAACAATTTCAAGCTGTAATTCAAACATTAATAATGTCTACCAATACTTCACTATCACCAGAAACAAAATATTATGTAGTCACTGGATCGAGTTTTACAAGAGATGATGTAGAAGAAGATCAAGAAATAGCAAGAAACGTCAAGTTAAGTTCTAAAATTTGTAGCTCAAAAAATCCGCAGCAGCCTGCTTATCTAATGGTTGTTGCACCACCAGAAAATCAAGACTTTCAATTAGATTTAAATACAGCGAAAAAGACTTTAGAACTGGCTAATACAGTTCCCTTGTTTAAACAAAATGGAGCTTACTTCATCGCCATCAAGGATGACCTTTTCTTTCAATGTCTTTAAGAGTTTTGGTAACATCGGAACTTATCTCTCAGTGCGATCGCAATCTTGTAGGGTGCGTTCCCTAAGGCAACTTCTACCGCTCCAGCGATCGATTTTGGGGAACGCACCATGCACATTGATTGAAACTGTGAGTCTAAGTGCGATGCAGCCTTTGTGGTCCCAGTTGAGAAATGTTAGCGAAGATTGCCAATGTTTAGGTTAAAATAGAGGGGCAAAAGTTGCAACGGGGCCAGGACAATGACAGTTAATCAACTCCGCTACAGCAAAGAAGAATTCGCCCGACGTGGTAAAGAGATTTATCAATCTCAGGTGCGCCCCCAAGTCGAGGAAGGCAATCATGGGAAGATTGTAGCCATAGATATCGAAACAGGTGCTTTTGAGCTTGCCAATGACACAATAACTGCTTCTAATCGATTGCTTGAACGAAACCCTGATGCTCAAATCTGGCGTGTCCGAATTGGACATAAAGGCGTTCACCGCTTTGGCGTAGGTCGTCTGCTTTAACTTTATGATGAACGGAATTGTTGATCAAAATTGCGAGGCAACGCTTCGGTTAGTCGTAAGCAATGAGAGTAAACAGAGGCAGGTAATTGATGCTGTTATTGATACAGGGTTCACAGGCTTTTTGACCTTACCTCTGACAGTAATCAACAGCCTCAACTTACGGTTGTATAGCCGTGAAGAGGGAACATTAGGGGATGGAAGTACCTGTATCTTTGACGTTTACAGTGGTCTTGTTATTTGGGACGGTGAATATCGGTATATTGATGTTAACGCAGCCGAAACAGAACCTTTGGTCGGTATGAGTTTACTCTACGGCTATCGGATGCAACTTGATGCGATCGAGGGTGGAATAGTCGTAATTCAGTCATTGAACAGTTTAAGCTAATCGGGTGTGGAACGGTCTAACAACGTTAGTACGATGCCAAAGGCACCGCGTAGCAGAGCGTATCCCCTGGTAGGTTGGATTGAGCGAAACAAGACTGGGGCGAAAATAGCTCAATTCGCTTGAAAAAGCGAAACCCAACCACCCCAAAGGTTACTCTTTATTGGGTTTCTTTGGGTCAACCCAACCTAAAATAATTGCTAAACTACTGCTATCATCCAAAGTTAGTGACGGCGGGTGAGTTCAACCGTTAGACATTCAATCTACTTACAGATCAGAGGCAGGCATTGACAATTAATGTAGGATTAGTTAGTATGATGCTCTAATCCTACTGGGCTGTCGTGGGCAGTTTAGGGCAATGAGTAAGAAAGTTAGCATAACCTTAGACGACGAAGTTTTGGACTTTGTAGATCGACTAGCAAGCAATCGTAGCCGCTTTATCAATGATGTTCTCTGGCAAGAGAAGAAAAGGGTTTTTATGAAAGAGCTAGAAGATGCTTATAAAGATCAGGCCAATGATCCAGAGATGCAAGCAGAAATTTCTGTCTGGGATATTGCAGTGGGCGATGGTCTAAATGCCTAATGGAAGACTAACCTATAAGCGAGGAGAGATATGGTGGGTCGATCTGAAACCCGTTGTTGGTTATGAAACCGATAAAGAACGCCCTTGCCTGATTTTACAAAACGATATTGGCAATCAAAATGGAACAACGACAATAGTTGCTCTATTGTTGCCGGGGAAAAGGACTTATCCTTTTGTTGTCAATATTACCCCGACAGTGCAGAATGGACTAGACGGAGATCGACACATCAACTTAAGTCAAATGAGGGCTGTAGATTCTCAAAGAATTAAGAATAAACAGGGTGTTTTAGAAGACGTTTATTGGCAAGAAATAGAGAAAGCAGTCTGTATTCAACTCGGTTTCAGTTTAGCTTTTAAGCCTTCATAGTGCGATGCCAAAGGCACTGCGTAGCAGAGTGCATCGCCTCGTGGGTTGAGTTGGGCGAAACAATACTGGGGCGAAAATAGCTCAATTCGCTTGAAAAAGCGCAACCCAACCACCCCAAAGGTTACTCTTTGTTGGGTTTCCTTGGGTCAACCCAACTACCATAATTGCTGCTCTATTGATCGCCCATTTTCAGGTCAAAACTCGAAGTATAAGCAGATTAAATAGGGTTTGCTGAAAAAGTTTTTCCTGGGGGCAGGGTGTAGGGTGTAGGGTGTAGGGTGTAGGGTTTTACTGATTTTGAGGGGGTCAATTACCCAATTTTCAGGGAAAAAGTACCTGAATTTTCCCCCCGATCACTCCCATATCTGGTACTTTTTGGAAACCAAAAAGTCTAAAAGTCTTATACAACAAGGTTTTTAGATTTATTCAGCAAACCCTAAATATTGCTAACTATTGACAAATTAGTATTTTGGCTCTTCTGGTTTTCGTGTGTTAATTTTTGTTATGAATTAAAGCAAGCAAACAGCTTAAGTCGAAGATGTTGAAAATTGGTAAATCCATAACTCATTCTTTTAATAAGCTTTATTTTGGTATTCATTCCCTCAATT
>NZ_JADBUB010000164.1:0-3131 GCF_020245865.1 Microcystis sp. M169S2 | reverse complement strand
TGGGAAGAATAAATAAAAATAATCTCCTGACTCCTGACTCCTGACTCCTATCTCCTAACTCAATGTTAGACAAAGATAAGCAAAAGTTATTTATTGACTCCAAAAACTTGAGAATATTTAAATTAACATTCCGCAATATTTACAAATTCTTAAGAATTAATTGAGAAAGATTTTTATTTAACAACGATGTTACAATGGTTACAGCGATTTTACTGAATTTCATAATGGGTTATTTTGTGCTTTTTTGGTCAGCAAGGGTTGAAACCCTTGCCACACCTAGAGGGTGATCCCAATTAAGACAGGTAAATCAGTCAATTTCACCCACAACGATGATCTTTTTTTTATGTAGTTTTATTGCAAAAAAAAAGTTTTTTTGACAAAAAGCACAAAGTATGCAGGGGTAGTTATTGCAGAGAGGGGAGAAGGGAGAGGGGAGAAGGAAGTAAAACAATCTCCTGTCTCCTGACCCCTGAACACTGACGACCGACTCCTGACTACTTCAAAGGGGTTTACTCTACGACCCAGGGAGTGATGGCGGGAGTCCAATTAGCCAATTCTGCATCGCTAAACCAGAGACTAACTTCATCTTTGGCGGTATCTGGACCATCGGAACCATGGATAAGATTGCGTCCGACACTAATGCCAAAATCACCGCGAATCGTACCAGGTTCAGCATTGAGGGGATTAGTGGCGCCAATAATTTTTCTAGCGGAGGCAATTACTCCTTCTCCTTGCCAAACCATGGCCACCACGGGGGAGGAAGTAATAAAATCGACTAAAGAACGGAAAAAGGGTCTTTCTTTATGAACAGCGTAGTGTTTTTCCGCTAATTCACTAGAAACCTGCATCATTTTCAACCCAACCAGCGTAAAACCTTTAGCTTCAAAGCGTTGAATAATTTCCCCCACCAGATTGCGCTGCACACCGTCGGGTTTAATCATTAAGAAAGTGCGTTCCATACTGCCTCTTAAAATTTAGCCATAAATTGTCACAAAACCCAGATTAACCCGGAATGGCATCCTAGAGAGTGGCAGAATTTCGCTTCAATTGCTGAGTTAGCTTGCTGTCCGACTGAGATAGAAAGTTTTCGTTTTTTCTCCCGAAACCCTGGAAAAACTTTTTTAGTAAACCCTAAATATAGTGGTAATTTAGAGAATTACTGGGAAACAAAAGGTAAAAAGGATGATTGTAGCGGCGAATTGCCTTCGCCCTCTTTTAATAACTTCTGCTTATCACTATAAGTGGGAGAGAGTCACAAATATTGAGATGCACCCAAAAGATGAGTCTAAAACTTTACTTTTTGCGTCATGGCGAAACCACAGCCAGTCAAACGGGTAGTTTTTGCGGTCGATTAGACTTGGAACTAACCCCAGCAGGCTATGAAATGGCCAAGGATTTCGCCCTTGCCTATCGAGATGTGCCTTGGACAGGCATCTATTCTAGTCCCCTCAAACGCACCATGGCCACAGCCACCCCTTTAAGCGAACTCTTGGGTATTCCCATCCACAAACGGGAAGGATTAAAAGAGATTGCCTACGGCCAATGGGAGGGAAAAACCGCAGCCGAGGTTAATCGGGAGTTTCATGATGATTATGTGCGCTGGTTAGCAGATCCGGGCTGGAATTCTCCCACAGGAGGCGAAAAAGGCATCGATATCGCTCGTCGCAGTTCGGAGGTATTAGAGGAAATCGACCATAATCACGATGATGGCCATATTTTGATCGTTTCCCATAAAGCAACGATCCGAATCATGTTATGTTCTCTTTTAGGCATTGATATCGGCCGTTATCGCGATCGAATTGCCATGCCCGTGGCCTCGGTAACGATCGTCGAATTAGCCGAACACGGTCCCCTCTTTCAAGTTATAGGCGATCGCTCTCACCTCCGCAATGACCTGCGCTCGCGAGCGGGAACCTAACCAGTCAACAGTAACAAGGGAAGCCCCGGATTTGGTCTCCTGAAAAACTATGTGCTTGATGTTATATTTTCTGCGACACGGACAAACGGCCTATAGCAAAACGGGAGGATACTGTGGTACTCCAGAAAATGATCCCGGTTTGACTGCCGAAGGCATCGAAATGGCCGAGGAATTCGCCGATGTCTATCGTTCTTTACCTTGGCGTGCAGCCTATGTCAGTCCCCTCCAAAGAGCTATTCAAACCGCTAAACCCCTCTGTGAAGCGGTGGGACTAAAATTAGAAATCCGGCAGGGATTACAAGAGATCGGTTATGGTCTTTGGGAAGGTATGCACCCTAACGATATCGATCGTCAATATCATGATCTCTATGTGCGTTGGTTGACGGATCCCGCTTGGAATGCTCCCCCCAACGGGGAAAGGGGCATCGATATCGCCCGTCGTTCCGCAGCCGTTTTGGAGGAAATCGAACACACCCACAGTGATGGCAATATCTTGATTGTTTCCCACAAGGCCACCATCCGGATCATGCTCTGTAGTCTGATGGGCATCGATGTGGGCCGTTATCGCGATCGATTTGAAATGCCCGTGGCAGCTGTCAGTATTGTCGAATTAGGCAGTCGTGGCCCGCTTTTCCATGGCATCGGTTTACGTTCCCACCTCAGTGAGTACCTGCGTTCTCTTCCTTGCACCTAATCAGTTATCAGTGATCAGTTATCAGTGATCAGATGTCAGTTTTGATACTCAATCCGGTTATTAAAAACTGATTATCTATTCCCTCTTTTGCCTCTTGCCTTTTGCCTGTCCTGATATGTAGCCTATACTCAACGGATTTAGCATTACTTCCCACTTGATCATTCAATCCAAGCTTTTGGGGGGTAGAACCCCCCAAACCCCCCGCTGGGGGCGTGGCGCGGTCACTGAGCGTGTCGAAGTGCCGCCCCCAAACCCCCCGCGCATTAGTTTTTCGGTGGGATGCTTACACGCAGCTGCTGACACATCTGTAATCATTTAAGAGTCACTCCACTTGCAGGAGTGCCTCTCCTGATATGTAGCCTATACTCAACGGATTTAGTATTGTAAAGTTTTGTAAAAAATATATGCAAATGACTGCAAACAACTGCTAATATGGTTAGTACAAGTTTACGTTGCAGTTCACATGAAACTATCAGATTATGCTAAGAAAAAAGGGATCAGTTATGACACTGCTTGGAG
>NZ_JADBUB010000163.1:0-4523 GCF_020245865.1 Microcystis sp. M169S2 | reverse complement strand
GACTGAGCCTGTGCCGACCCTTCGACTTGGCTCAGGGCAAGTTATTTTTAGCAAACTCTCCTAGCTCTCTATAACCTGAGTATCCTAGCATTGTTCCCAGTATTATTACTACTAATACTATCCATAAAGGGTGTCTTTTTCTTTTATCTTTCCGAAAGTCCTTGACTTGTTTTAGTTTTTCTATTAAGCTCAACATATATTTTAAAAGTTGGCGGTCACTCCTCATTTTACCTGATAGCGATCGCTTTTACTTTTGATATTCTGATGGGAGAATGAAACAGCCCTACTCTGCACACGGGGGGTTTTTTAGTCGGCAAAATCGGGAACCAGGGACAAGAATAAATTAGTCAATTTATGGGAAAATAAGCTCATCTTCTCGGCTTTTATCCCATGCATGCCAACTTTTTTACTAATATCCTCTTACCCGTTGCCCTAGGCGTTTTAATGTTGGGCATGGGATTAGGATTAATTCCCGCCGATTTTCAGCGTATCACCCGTTATCCCAAGGCAGTCCTGATTGGTTTAGTCAATCAAATTATTATTCTACCGATCATCGGTTTTATTATTGCTTCTCTTTTGCCTCTCCGTCCAGAAATTGCCGTCGGTTTAATGATTGTCGCGATTTGCCCCGGCGGTCCTTCCTCCAATGTTTTAACCTATTTAGCTAAGGGAGATGTGGCTCTTTCTGTTACTTTAACCGCTTTTAGTAGCATCATCACCATTTTCACAATACCTTTTTTAGCTAGTTTTACTATCCAGCATTTTATGGGGGAAAGTGCCGCCATCTCCCTACCCATTGGTTCCACTATGGCGCAGATATTTTTGATTATAGTTTTACCCATGGTTATGGGTATGACTATTCGCCATTACTTTCCTTTACTGGCCAAAAGTCTGGAACCGATAACTAATCGTTTGGCCGTAATTTTTCTAGCAGTTATTATCTTCTTATTAATCCTGAAAGAATGGGAACGTTTACCTTTATTTATCGCTCAAACTGGTCTGGCAGTGATTATTTTAAATACGATTGCTTCCCTGATTGGTTTTTTCAGTGGTCGTTTATTTCAATTAACTATTCCCCAAAGAATTTGTATTGCAATTGAAGTGGGTATTCAAAGTGGCACTTTAGCGATTGCCATCACTGCCGGTTTATTAAAGAATCCCGATCTAGCCATTCCCGCAATTATCTATAGTTTATGGATGTATGTCAGCGCTTTTATCGCTGTTTATTATGGTCGCAAAAAAGCAGCTTTGGCAAAATAGCTAAATCGGGTGATAGGATATAGCTAAAAAACTGATAAATGATTATGTTAATTGGTAAGTATTTAACCCTAGAGGAATTATCTACCTGTTCCCAAACCTATCAAAAGTACGCAGCACAAATCGACCCCTATCCCAAAAATCCCGCAACGATCACCGCTTGGCAAAATCTCGCTCACTTTATTATCGATCCAATTATTGATAATTTTGGTCGAGAAAGATTCCAATTAACCTACGGATTTTGTTCTAATGATCTGAGAAAATTTCTCCAAAAAAAAGACCCGATCACCGGCTTAAAAAACGGGAGAATCGATCCCAGTCGTGATCAACATTGCGCCCACGAAATTAATCAAAAAGGTCAATATTATTGTCAGCGATTGGGGGCAGCCTGTGATTTTCGGATTATCGATTTAACGAGTGATCGCCTAATAGATTGGATTTTAACCGCAAAATTACCCTTTGATTCTCTCTATTTTTACGGAATTAATCGCCCAATTCATATCAGCTACGGATCCCAACATAAACGAGATCTATGGACTTTTACCTCTAGAGGAACACCGACTAAAAAAGGTTTACAATCATGGTTAGAAGCCGCTAAATCTATCGATTCTGAAACCAAAAAATCCCCCGAAACTGGGGGATAACTAAGACCTAAAACCTTCTTCTTTTAGATTTCTGGTTCCTCATCGTCCCCCTCGTCCTCATCGGCCGGTTCCGTGGGTAAAGGAACCGAACCCATGTCTAATTTATCCCGCAATAACTTCTCAATTTCTGCCGCTACTTCTGGCCTTTCTTCGAGATATTTAACGGCATTATCGCGACCCTGGGCAATATTTTCGCCATTATAGCTATACCATGCCCCTTTACGAGTAACTACGTTAGTTTGTTCGGCGATATCGAGCATACAACCCACCTGGGAAATGCCTTTACCGAAGATAATATCAAATTCAGCAATCCGGAAAGGAGGCGCGACTTTATTTTTAGCCACCTTAACTTTAGCCCGAATTCCGTATTCCCCTTCCGTGCCTTTTTTCAAAGTTTGAATGCGACGGATATCTAAACGCACCGAGGCATAAAATTTTAAGGCCGTTCCTCCGGTGGTCACTTCAGGATTGCCGTAGGTGACACCGATTTTTTGCCGCAGTTGGTTGAGGAAAATCACCACACAACCCGATTTACCAATATTACCAGCAATTTTTCGCAGGGCTTTACTCATCAAACGGGCCTGCAAACCCACCTGATTATCCCCCATTTCCCCTTCAATTTCCGCCCGCGGCACTAAAGCGGCCACCGAGTCGATGACAACGATATCCACGGCCGAAGAACGCACTAACTGGTCAACTATTTCTAAGGCAGCCTCCCCCGTATCCGGTTGTGCCACCAGTAAATTATTGATATCTACCCCTAAATCTTCCGAATAGGTGGGATCTAAAGCGTGTTCCGCATCGACAAAGGCCGCCACTCCCCCAGCTTTCTGCACTTCTGCGATCGCATGGAGGGCTAAAGTGGTTTTTCCAGAACTTTCCGGCCCGTAAATTTCGACGATGCGGCCCTTCGGTAAACCGCCACCCAACGCCATATCTAGGGTTAAAGCACCACTAGGCACGGTTTCCACCCGCATCCGGGTGGCGTCTCCTAAACGCATAATCGAACCTTTGCCAAAGTTGCGCTCGATTTGATTTAAGACTAAACCTAAGGCCTTATCTCGATCGGGATTACTTGTCATTGTCGCCATTAATTTTCTCCCCAGTTTTCTTAAGTAGTACAGCAGTATGCAAAGATTGTAGCCTGTTTTAATCTTGATCACCAAAAAGTTAGAGACTTTTTCCAGAATGGTGATCAAAAATCAAAAGTTTTGATTTTTACAGCCAAGGTCGGCTCATCTGTTCTAATTGCGTCACCTCTTGCGCTTCTAAACTCCATCCTAGGGCTCCGGCATTTTCGATCGCTTGGGCTGCGGTTTTTGCCCCCGGAATGGGAATTACATCCCCTTGGGCGATTAACCAATTGAGGGCGACTTGTGCGGGGGTTTTTTGGTATTTTGCGCCCAATTCTTGCATTACCCTTAAAATTGGGGCTATTTTCTCCAAACCTTCTTTTTTGAACCGCGAGTCAACTTTTCTGGCTCCATCGGGCAAATTCTGGCTTTCTGGGCTATATTTACCCGTCAGTAGTCCTTGAGCGAGGGGGCTGTAGGCAAGGATGGTGACACCTAATTCCTTGGCCGTGGCTAAAATTGCCTTAGTTTCTATTTTGCGATACAAAAGCGAATACTGCACCTGATTGACCGCTAAGGGAACGTCTTTTTTCGCCAAAATCTGGCTTGCTTGACGCATTTGCTCGGCGGAATAATTACTTACACCCACGGAACCAATGCGGCCGCGTTTTACTTCTTCCGCTAGGGCATTCATTAGGGTTTCTTGGCTAATCAGGAAGGTGAAAGGCCAATGTACTTGGTAAAGAGCCATTTTATCGGTTTTTAGACGGTTTAAGCTCTCGGTAATGGCATTATGAACCGCATTCGCCCCCAATCGCCACGGTACGGGGGCAAATTTACTGGCAATATCGATGGGAATATCGGTCTGTTGGGTAAATTTTCCTAAGAGTCGTTCCGATTCCCCCAGTCCATAGACTTCGGCAGTGTCAAAAAAGGTGATTCCTGCTTCTACTGCCGCTTGAAAGGCCGCTTCTACCTGACTAGCTCCGTATTCCTTGCCATAGTTCCAGAATAGTTTATCTCCCCATGCCCAAGTCCCGATGCCCAAGGCACTGACGGCAATTCCTGTTTGTCCGAGATTAGCGGTTTGTCTAGTCATATTCCCTACAAAGGTGGCAATTTTAAAGTTTTACAAGTCAATGACAGCGTTTCTCATCAGTGCGAAATGTTTAGGCATCAAACAGGGTTGTAATAGCTGAAATAACTGCCTAGTAAGGTTGTCAGCCCCTCGGAGCCTAATGCAAAGGTCAAATAATGACTAACCTTATAGCTGTTTATTGGTTCCGACGTTTTGTATCAAATAGACAGCAAACCAGGCGAGGGGACTCAAGGTTAATCTACTTTATAAGTAGGTGGGCGTTAAAAGTTTTCAGATCCCCCCGCCTATCGGCACCCCCCTTATCAAGGGGGCTGTCCTTTAGTCACATCTTTCTTAACATTTCAAACCTTTGTCGCACATGGCTTTCAAGACTCGGTTAACAATCTGTAATATTCCTTGTTGACACCCTTACTGACAAAGAAAAAACTGAAATCAAGTCAGGATAAGGGT
>NZ_JADBUB010000162.1:0-18825 GCF_020245865.1 Microcystis sp. M169S2 | reverse complement strand
GTTTTTAAACGAAGTTAGCTGTGTACCCTTACAACAAGGGTTAAGACATTTACAAACAGCTTTCACTAATTTCTTTGCTGGTCGTACTAAGTATCCCAACTTTAAGAAAAAACATCAAGGAGGAAGTGCCGAATTTACCAAGTCTGCTTTTAAGTTCAAAGACAAACAAATCTATTTAGCCAAATGCACAGAACCTTTACCTATTCGATGGTCAAGACAAATCCCAGAAAGCTGTGAACCAAGCACAGTAACAGTCAGATTACATCCTTCTGGACGCTGGCATATCTCAATAAGATTTGATGACCCAACGATTAAGCCATTACCAGTAACAGATAAAGCCATTGGAATTGACTTAGGAATTAGTAGCCTCGTGATTACCAGCAATGGCGATAAAGTATCTAATCCTAAGCATTTTAAAAAGCATTATCGGAGGTTGCGAAAAGCGCAAAAAAATCTTTCTAGAAAACAGAAAGGGTCAAAAAATCGTGAAAAAGCAAGAATCAAAGTAGCCAGAATTCACGCTCAAATTACTGATAACAGAAAAGACCATTTACACAAGCTAACCACTCAATTGGTTCGTGAAAATCAAACGATTGTGGTTGAGAATTTAGCTATCAAGAATATGGTCAAAAACCCGAAATTATCTCAGGCAATATCTGACGTTAGTTGGGGAGAAATCACTCGACAATTAGCCTATAAATGCCGTTGGTATGGGAGAAATTACATCGAAATAGATAGATGGTTTCCTAGCTCTAAAAGGTGTAGTAATTGCGGGTATATTGCTGAGAAAATGCCGTTAAATGTTCGAGAGTGGGACTGTCCAGACTGTGGGATTCACCATGACCGAGATATTAACGCAAGTAAAAATATTTTGGCCGCAGGGCTTGCGGTGTCAGTCTGTCGAGCGACCATAAGACCAGAACAGAGTAAATCTGTTAAGGCAGGTGCGGAACCCCGCAAGGGAAAGAAGCAGAAACCTAAATCGTGAGGTTTAGGAATCACCGTCCGTTTACGGCGGTGAGGATGTCAACGTTAGTTAAGTTAAATGTTCACCAGTTTATCTTGCTAAAGATTGACCGCTCAGGCAATAATGGGAAGGTTTATCATGCCCATTAAAGAATGCTCAACGCTTTTATTTGGCTACCGATTATAGGGGCGATACTGATTGCCTACACGCCTCTAGAGGCGAAAAAAGTGCGAGGATTAGCTCTAACTCTTTCTGTCGTTCTCTTACTGCTTAATATTCTCCTTGGCTGGCAATTTGACCCTAGTAACCCGCAAATGCAGTTCACGGTTAACCTGCCTTGGATTAATTTCCTCGGTTTCAATTATGCCCTCGGTGTTGATGGATTGTCATTCTCATTACTTTTTCTTAACAGCATCTTGACAATAATTGCTCTTTATGCTAGTGGTACAGAGGTTAACCGACCGAAATTTTACTATTCTCTGCTCTTGTTACTCAATGCCGGAGTAGCGGGGGCCTTTCTAGCGCAGGATTTACTGTTATTTTTCCTATTTTACGAATTAGAAATCGTCCCGCTTTACTTTCTCATTGCCATTTGGGGGGGTCAAAGACGCGGTTATGCGGGCATGAAATTTTTATTGTACACGGCAATTTCTGGCTTTTTAGTGCTAATCTCTTTCCTCGGCTTAGTTTGGCTAACTGGTGCTGATAATTTCGCCTATAATCCCCTTTTATCGAACAATTTAGACGTTAAAACCCAATTACTGCTCCTCATCCCCCTTCTGATTGGATTAGCCATCAAAATCCCGATTTTTCCCTTTCATACTTGGCTACCGGATGCCCACGTCGAAGCATCTACCCCCGTTTCTGTGCTTTTAGCGGGAATATTACTCAAATTAGGAACCTATGGACTGCTGCGCTTTGGAGTCGGTTTATTTCTTGATGCTTGGGTAACTCTCGCCCCTTGGTTAGCAACGATAGCAGCTATCAGCGCCCTCTACGGGGCCAGTTGCGCTATTGCCCAAAAGGATATGAAAAAAGTAGTGGCCTATTCTTCCATTTCCCACATGGCCTATATTTTACTAGCGGCGGCGGCCACCACCAGATTAAGCATCACCGCGGCGATTTTGCAGATGATTAGTCACGGTTTAATTTCCGCTTTGTTATTTTTGTTGGTGGGAGTAGTGTATAAAAAAACCGGCAGCCGGGATGTGGATTATCTACGGGGTTTATTAAATCCAGAAAGAGGTTTACCAATCACGGGAATGTTAATGATTTTAGCGGCCATGGCCAGCGCCGGCATCCCCGGAATGGTGGGATTTATCGCCGAATTTTTGGTCTTTCGTGGCAGTTTCCCGATTTTTCCGATACAAACGCTCTTATGTTTGGTTGCTAGTGGTTTAACCGCAGTATATTTTCTCCTGATGATTAATCGGGTTTTCTTTGGTCGTTTAACCCCTGAATTATCCCGCATTCCTCGCAGTACCTGGCCCGAAAGATTTCCCGAAATTGCTTTGGCTTTATTTATTATTGTTTTGGGATTACAACCGAGTTGGATGATTCACTGGACTGAAAACCAAGCATCAATGTTATTAACTGGCACGGCAATCAGTCAAAGGCAATCATAGAAACCTTTTCCGGAATTTTTCAAACCTAGACCGAAACTAACTTGTGGATAGGAGCCGAAACGTCAAAAATTTTTGGCCTTGCGGAGGGAATTAACCGTTAAAACCACCTGTTCCCCCACCAGTTCAATTTCTTCTAAAGTATTAAAACGACTCAACCCGAAGCGCAGGGAGGCATAAGCAAGAGATTCGGGGCGACCCAAGGCAGTTAAAACGTGGGAGGGGGCGGTATGGCTAGAAGAACAGGCAGAACCGGAGGAAAGCGCCACTATTGGCTGTAATCCTAACAATAACGCCGCACCGTCCACCCCTTCAATACTAATATTTAAATTTCCGGCTAATCTTTGGCTAGGATGACCATTGAGATAAATTCTGTCTAATTGACTGATAATCTCCCATAAACGGGCTTTTAACTGATTTAAGTGGCTGGTATCTTCTTCTATCGCTTTGATGCCCAATTCTACCGCCTTGGCAAAACCGACAATTTGCGGTGTAAATATTGTACCCGATCGCAGTCCTTTTTCCTGGCCTCCCCCTTGAATTTGAGCGGCGAGACGAACTCTGGGGTTTCGGCGCCGGACGTACAGCGCACCGATTCCCTTTGGTCCGTGGACTTTGTGGGCAGTTAAGGACATTAGATCTATATTCATTTGCTCCACATCTAGGGGAATTTTGCCGATTGCTTGGGCTGCGTCCGTATGAAAAAGCACCTGATACTGGCGACAAATCGCCCCAATTGCCGCTAAAGGTTGAATCACCCCAATCTCGTTGTTAGCGGCCATAATTGACAGCAAAATCGTGTCAGGACGCAAAGATTTTTCTAATAATTCCAAGTCAATTAGGCCATCAGCACTGACGGGTAAAATTGTCACCTCAAAACCCAATTTTTCCAGATAATGACAGGGATCTAAAACGGCCCGATGTTCTGTCATCACCGTAACTATGTGCCGTCCCTTGGCGAAATAAGCTTCGGCAACCCCTTTGATAGCCAGGTTATTGGCCTCCGTTGCTCCACTGGTAAAAATAATTTCTTCGGGGCTACTATTAATAGCAGCGGCGATTGTTTCTCGTGCCTGTTTAACCGCAGCCTCGGCTGTCCAACCATAGACATGATTAATACTACTGGCATTACCAAAGTGTTCGGTAAAATAGGGTAACATCGCCGCCAGAACTTGCGGATCTAGGGGTGTCGTGGCGTGGCAATCTAGATAAATCGGCTTTTGAGACATATTTTTGGCGTGTGGGGGAGCAGGAAGGTCTTGTCTATGATGGAATTGATTAGTTGGGTAGATGGGATAAATGGGACTTTTGCAGAAGGCAAGTTCTCCGACCCTGTAATTAATTATAGGATTGGCCACTAGAAACGGTCTTAAGATTATAGATAAAGATGATTTGCAAGAACTGAAAGAAACCATCAAGGAAGAAATGAGTGAATGGCTGGAAACCCTAAAGCGATACGATGACCCATTGAGTTAAGATATGTCGGATATTTGGTGATTTTAACCGAGGGGCGATCCCCCACCCTCTAGCTGAGAAGCTATAATATTATGGTCGGGACACAAGAAGAGCGAAACAATGACAACAATAGAATTAGAAAGCTGCCAGTCGATTCTTAAAGCTGGTCAAACGACGACAGAAAGAGCTTTACAATTGTTTGACGCTCTCGAACCCGTGAGTTTAGACTTTATGCTAGGTGTTTGGCAAGGTTCTGGACTTGAGACAAATCACCCCATGGATGGTTTATTAGAGGCATCTAATTGGTATGGTAAAGAATTTGTTGATACTGAGAATGTCCACCCCCTGTTATTTTTAGATGGTCAGGGAAAAATTTTTAAGGTGGCACCCAATCCCACGGCCATGAACTGGATTTTGAAGCTGCCGATACTGAAAAATAATTCTCTGAAACCTTTACTGATGCTGACCAACTCTTTGCTAAAAACGCAGACAAGTCAGGCTAGACTGCGAATGATGGAATATCGGGGCAAAGTCAGCGCCACGATGATTTATGATTATTTGCCGATTAATGACTCTTTTCGGAAAGTAGATGATAATACGGTGCTGGGAATTATGGATTTTAAAAACTTTCCCCAGCCTTTCTTTTTTGTTCTCAAGCGATGTCAAAAACATTTTAATTCTTGAGGTTCGATTTGAAATTGTTCGCGCTCGTCCAGTTGCCAAGCTTGTAAATCGATCGCTCGCCCTGAAACTACGGAGACAATTAAATAAGTATATCCTGACCAGGCTAATTGGCGATCAATTTCCGAGGGAATGGCGGCATGATCTGGATGGGAATGATAGATACCAATAATTTCTAGCTGGTTTTCCCGCGCCGATTTTTGAGCTTGTAAAAGCACTTCTGGGGCAATACTAAAGCGGTTTTTTCTATTGCCTGACCAGTTATTTTCTGTTGCCTGTATGCTGATAACTTCGGCTGCTGTCTCGGTAATTTTTCCTAGGAGTAACCCACAACATTCTTCGGGATAGGTGGATTCTGCGTGGGTGAAAATAGACTGGTAAATTTGGTCTGTAATCAGGATCATAGGGTGGAGTAAACGAGTCGCAAATGCTATGGACAACAGGGTAAACGCATTTTTTGCTTCTAGCTGGCTATTTTGTCACCCGCCAACTGAGTTTAAGATTAACCCAAAAGTTCCAAACCGTGACGATAGCAATCGCAATAAAGTTAGCTAGATAGCGATTGATTCCTAAACCGTTAAAGAGAAGGTTGAGCAGTAAGACGTTTAAAATTAAACCGGCTAAACAGATCAAATTGAACTTGAAAAATCTTTTCCAGCGTTTATTCCAACCCCGTTGACGAGCGGATAAATCGCCAAAAGTCCAGCGATCATTCCAGATAAAATTATTAATAATTGCTAATTCGGCGGCGATGATTTTACTGCGGGTTAATCCCCAACCCAAAGCGGCGGGATCACTGAGAAGATAGAGGAAGGCCATATCGACAAAAACCCCGGTTAATCCCACTAAACCGAAGCGAATAAATCTATCTAAAGGTAGATTGACAATTGCATCTAAAAACCTTAATGGCCTTTGAGAGCGCAAACGCAGCAGATGGAAGATATATTCTAGCCATTGTTTCCAAGTTACCTTACTTTCCCCCTCTAGCCGCTCTTGGAAGACATAACCCACTTCTCCGATGGTTTTGATGCGGCCTTTGCCGATGACTTCTAGTAAAATTTTGTAACCGGTGGGATTGAGAATCGGACCAGCGATCGCTTGACGGCGGACCATAAAGTAACCGCTCATGGGATCGGAGACGCGACCGACCACCTCTGGCAGTAGAATTAAACCAAGAATTTGAGCGCCGCGGGAGAGAAATCGTCGCAGCAGACTCCACTCGCTCACTCCTCCTCCTTCGACGTGACGACTAGCAAGAGCTAAATCGGCTCCTTTTTCGATAGTTTCGAGCAGATTGTAGAGAATTTCGGGGGGATGTTGCAAGTCTCCATCGATTACTGCTAGTATCTCACCCCTTGACCCTTGCCAACCCCGCACCACTGCGGACGCTAATCCTTTTTCTCCCTGACGACGCATCACCCGCAGTTGCGGGTAATCTGGGGTTAATTTGCTGGCTAATTCCCAAGTGCGATCAGGACTGTCATCATCGACGATAATTAGTTCATACTGATCGGGAATTTTTTGATCGAGTAATTGACTGAGATTCTCGACTAGGGGAATAACGTTATCTCGCTCGTTATAAGTGGGAATAACTAGAGATAATTTGAGTAATTGCGGCGAATCTCTGAGAATATAACTATTATTGCCAATAATTCCTTCAATTTGCTCTAAAAAAGGAATTTGCAAAGAGCCGACGGGGGTGGTTAAAAAGGGATAGGGTGGACAGTTGGTCACTCGCTTACACTCACAGACTAAAACAGGTTTAGAGACGCACAGTTTACCCGCAAATTTGAGCTAACTACTGGCGATGCGGAATCCTAATACACTATAGCGATTATCGGGGCTAAATTGGCCCCGACTAGCGGAGCGACATTCCCTCAATTCTGTCCCCCAACCACCTCCACGCAGGACGCGATAACGATTGCCGGTGCTATTAGGATCGGCCGGCCATACTTGGTCATCGTTGGGAGCATTTTTATAGTTGCGATGCCAAGGATCGGCACACCATTCGTATAAACTGCCATGTAAATCGTATAATCCGAAGGCATTTGGGGGAAAACTGCCTACAGGCGTGGTTTTAGCTCGAAATTCGCTCTCTCTTTCCACTGCGTAGGGAAATTTAATGGCATAGTAGTTAGCGAATTCACTGGTAAGGGTGGCACCAAAGTAGAAGGGTGTGGTGGTGCCGGCACGACAAGCATATTCCCATTGTGCCTCGCTTGGGAGTCGATAGTTTCTGCCGGTGGCCCTGGAAAGTCGATCGCAAAACTCGATCGCATCATACCAAGAGATGCTATCGACGGGTAGGTTATCCCCTTGGAAGTGGGAGGGATTGGGGTTTAAATCGCGGTTAATTTTGGGCAGATTAGCGACAATTTGCCATTGTTTTTGGGTTATTGGGTATTTACTCAGGTAGAAACTGTTCACCTTGACTAAGCGCTGGGGTTTATCACTACCGGTAAAGTCTCCTTTTTCTCCGTCCGGTGTCCCCATGATAAAAGTGCCAGCAGGGATAGCAATCATCTCTAATCCCGCAAGAGTTTCGCTGTAGTATTCGGCACTACGGGAATTGCGCTCGATCACGAAACCGCTAGGATCGAGAGTGACGGTTTCAAAGGAAAAGCTTTGTCGGGGGGGAAAAGGGGAATTTTGGGGGGGTTGCGAGGGTATGATTGCTGTAGCGGTGGAGGGGGAAAAAATATTTTTTCTATCTAGAATCGCTGCCAGTCCGACTCCTGCACCGATCAGACTGATCCACTGGCAAAATTTACGTCTGTTTACTTTAATCATCCCGATTTTTCTGTCATTATCACCCTATCCATTATACCATGAAATTCTGACTATTATTTGGTCACTGTCACTTGTCCTTAATAATCGATGCCCAGCTTTTTGACTGTCCATAAACATTGGTTGATTGCAGCAATTATCACCTGCTTAGGTGCTTTTTTGCGAATCCATAATTATGATTCTTTGCCTCCAGATAATTGGACTGCTGACGAATATGCTTTTGCTTGGAGTGGCATGAGTTTATTACAAACGGGTATCCCCACCAGTTGGTCATGGTTAAGTCCGACGGATAATTTTCCTACAGTGGTTTGGGAAGCGAAAAATATCCGTTATCGTTTGGTGACTCCCTGGTTTGATCATCCTCCTTTATTTGGTTTATTGGTGGGTTTATTTGCTCTTTTAGGAGGAGCAAAGACTTTTTTTGATTGCAGTTTAACTATTATTAGAGTCCCTTCTTTATTCTTAGGTATTGCTGCGATAGTTTTGGTCTATTTACTCGCTCTCAAGTTAAGTAATCTATCGATCGCTATAATCGCTAGTTTAATTTATGCCACCAATCCCAATACAGTTTTTCTCTCTCGGTTAGCTATTAGTGAAAATTTAATGATTGTTTTGTGCTTATTGGTTGTCTTACTTTATTGGCAATACTATCAAACTAAGCAGAAAAAATATCTCTACATCGCCGCTTGTTTAGCTGGTTTAGCCTGTTTAGTCAAAGTAACAGCTATTTATTTAGTAGTATTATTAATTGTCCTCTTGATTTACGAAAAACAAGGACGAGAGGCCATTTATATAACTGCGATCGGTGCTTTCTTTTTCTCTCTCTATTTTCTCTACGGTGCTATCTATGACTACGATTTCTTTCGGAAGATATTTCAAGAGCAATCCCTGCGCTTCGAGGACTTTAACTTTGTCAAATATCTAACCACTCCCACGGTATTTTTTGAGGATGGTTGGCTAATTTTTAGCTGGTTAACCCTCTTACCCTTTCTCCGAAAGAATCCCGCTAGTCCCCAAGTTAGATTACTCGCTTTACCGGTAATCCTCTACACCTTAATTTTAGTTGCCACGGGAGCGCAAAGTCACTTTTATACTTGGTATATGATTCCTTTTTATCCGTTTATGTTTATTATTCTAGGCATCTTTCTCGATGATTTTCGCCAAGAAACGGACGGATTAACTGCCTCAATTATTTTTATCTTTCTAGGAGTTTGGTCGATTCATCTCAATTTGACAGCATGGATCTTATCTTCTCCCTACGGTCGCTATTATTTTATGATCGGTACAGCAGCAATTCTGGGAGTATTCTATCTCAAGGATATCTTTGGTTTCTTTAAAAAATTCTGGATTGATCGCTTTACTTTTCTGCTCTTCTTTGCCCTGCTGGCAGCTAATATCAATGTGGTATTAACCTATAACTTTTCTGGTTAAAACTTAGCAAGAAGGGAACCCGAAAAGGGATAAATTGGCCTGGGAATCGAGAGTAAACTTAACTAGGATCACTGACTTGAAAGAGGGTGTAGGGTGTGGGGTGTGGGGTGTAGGAAAGGAAACCTCTTTCATCTGTGGGGGTGAAAATTTTTTCATCAGGACTGACTCAGGAATAACTTATTCTTGGCCAGTTCCAGCCAGTGTTAAATTTATTAATAGACTGTACTGCATTTAAACTGCGTATTGAGAATTTTAGTACAAATGCTCAAACTCCTTTTCCCCGCTCATAGACAGTCTTAACGAGTAATTTAGATAGTTAACAGTATAGACTCTTTAACCGATTGTCCCCTAACCTTTTCCACTGAACTAATAAATGTCGATCGATTTTCGCAATCTTAATACACTTTGGGGTTCTATTTTAGTCGAAACATTGGCCCGTTTGGGATTGAAGATAGGGGTGGTTTCTCCCGGATCGCGATCGACTCCTTTAACGGTAGCCTTGGCAAGACATCCTCAGATTGAAGCTATTCCCATCTTAGACGAGCGCTCGGCCGCCTTTTTTGCCCTAGGATTAGCCAAACAATTATATCAACCGGTGGTTTTAGTCTGCACTTCTGGCACTGCCACGGCTAATTTTTATCCCGCAGTCATTGAAGCAAAAGAAAGTCATGTCCCCTTATTAATTCTAACCGCCGATCGCCCCCCAGAATTGCGTCATGCTCACGCCGGTCAGACTATCGATCAAGTCAAACTCTACGGTAATTATCCTAACTGGCAAGCGGAAATTAGCTGTCCTAGTGCCAATATCGAGCGTTTACGCTATCTCCGTCAAACTGTCATCCACGCGTGGTGGCGCTGTCTCGATCCTGTCCCCGGAGTAGTGCATCTGAACTTACCATTTCGGGATCCCCTCGCACCAACTCCCGATCTAGAAATCAGCAATTTAGAGGCTAATTTTGACCAAGAAGCTTTTTTTAGCCATATATCTCGGCAAAATATCGCAATTAACCACTCAATTCTCGAAATTCCTTCTTTACCCTCCAAAGGAATTATCATCGCGGGATTAGCTTCCCCGCAAAACCCCGAAAGTTACTGTCAGGCGATCGCTAATTTAGCCCGATCGCAACAATATCCCGTCTTAGCAGAAGCTTTATCTCCTCTGCGAAACTATGCAGGGTTAAATCCCCATCTCATCACCACCTATGATTTATTATTGCGGAATCCTGCCATTAAAACCCAATTAACCCCCGATGTTGTCCTGCAAATTGGCGAATTACCCACCAGCAAAGAATTACGGACCTGGTTAGAAGAAATCGACTGTCCGCGCTGGATTATCGATCCCCATCCCGATAATTACGATCCTCTACAGGGAAAAACCGGACATCTCAGGGGAAATATCGAGCAATTAGGGCATCTATTCCCAGGAAAACCCGATAATAACCGAGAATATCGAGAATTATGGCAAAAATTCGACCAGCAAGCTAGATTTAAAATCGATCGCCTTTTGGCAGCAGAAACTAAACTGATTGAAGGGAAAATCCCCTGGCTGCTCTCCCAATACCTCCCCCCCCGCACCCCGATCTTTATCTCTAATAGTATGCCTGTTCGCTATGCCGAATTTTTTAACCCGCCTAGCGATCGCCAAATTCGTCCCTATTTTAATCGCGGGGCCAATGGCATCGACGGCAACCTCTCCACTGCTATAGGAATAGCTTATAAAAATGTCCCTAGTCTGCTATTAACGGGAGATTTAGCCCTATTACACGACACAAATGGTTTTTTAATCAAAAAATATTTTGTTGGCTCCTTGACCATAATTTTAATCAATAACAAGGGGGGAGGCATTTTCCAGATGTTGCCGATCGCCAAATTTGACCCTCCCTTTGAAGAATTTTTTGCCACTCCCCAAAATATCGACTTTTGCCAACTCTGTCACACCTACGGTATCGATTACCATTTAATCAGCGATTGGACTGATTTTCAGGAAAAAATCGCAGTTTTACCAGAATCAGGGATAAGATTACTAGAAATATCCTGCGATCGAGCTTTTAATACTCAATGGTTCCTCAGTAATTATGTGTAGGGTGTAGGGTGTGGGGTGTGGGGTGTGGGGTGTGGGGTGTGGGGAAGTAGGGTGTAGGGTGTAGGGTGTGGGGTGTGGGGAAGTGGGGAAGTGGGGAAGTGGGGAAGTGGGGAGAATAAAGCTGCCTATTGCAAGAGTGCCTATTGCAAGAGTGCATGAGTGCCTATTGGGACTTAGACAAAAAACAAATCGAGAAAAGCCTCAACTCCAATCCCCGCTTGGGATTTACTTCGAGAAGCCCAAAATCGCTGAAACCCAGATAGATCAAGGAAAATCATCAATCGAGGTTAACCCTTTGTCCCGTAATGGTTTGAGCCTTTTTTGCTGACCGAAAACGCCTAAGTCCCACTATCCTGATATGTAGCATATACTCAACGGATTTAGTATTAATTCCCTTTTTCGAGAAAGTCAATACAATGGGTGGAAAGCGAGTTAAAAGGGTTCGATGAATCGACAAAGACGGCAAAAATCAAGACAATTTTCTCCCCCCAGATATTCTATCTTTCCCCCAGAACAATGGCGATGGGGAGTGACTTCTCTGGTGATTAGTTTAGTCTTGTCCCTACTGATTTTAAAACTGAATACCTCTAGTCTCTCCACTGCCACCATAAATATTTTTAATCCCTCCACTGTGGGGGAGAATTTAGCCGGTAAGAGCCTAGATGAGTTAGAAAAGCAGAAAATCGCCGAATTTTTGCAAATTGCCCCGCCAGAAACCGAATTAACCCTCGATCGCACTCCTTTGTTTATTCTCCACGATACAGCTTGGAGTATGACTGCGGGTAACATCGAAGAACAGAAAAAATATGCTCGCGGTCCGATGAAATTGGGTCCAAATGTTTACATCCCCCGCAAACCGAGTTCTAGGGATAGAGATATTTTAGACTCGATCGCCCGGCCTTTTTTTGAACGTCACCGTCCCACGGCCACTTTTTATGAACAAGCGGCCGAAATGCTGCCCGCAGACACCAGAGATCAATTAGTGCGTCAACTGTGGCAACTTACCCCAGAAACTATCCGCGTCAAGGGTTTTGCGCTTGCTTTAGAGGGTGTTCCTTTGAGTACGCGATCGGCCCCTGAGTTAGAAAAAAGAGCGAGAATTTGGTTAAATACGCCTTCAGAAGCAGTCTTTAGGCGTTTAGTCAAACAACATCCCATAAATTACTTTGATGGGGCAAAAAGCACCGCATTATGGGCAACAGAAGCGATTTGTCAGCAGCTATCTCACCCTAATTGCGATCGCTTGCGGCCGGTTTTTGCCGAAAGAAATCGTCGGGTTATCTCCAGTGTTAACATTGAACTGGTACAGGCGCCGGGATCCCACTGTTTGACCAAAGGACGCTTGCAAACCCTCCCCGGTTACAGCGATTTTCAATACCAACAAACGGCGAAATATTATCTCCTCGCAGCCTTACAAACGGGACAATTACCACAAATTGTCAGCCATTTTGCCGTCGATAGTTTTCTGATTAATCAAGGAAAATATCCCCATTGTGACCCCCGGGGTTTTGATCTACAACGTCTCTACAATCTCATCAGTGAAGCTTTGGATTATGACCCCGGCACTGTTTATGGTATCGTTCCCCGTTATGGCACAAATATTATAGCTGGTGATAATATTTGGTGGCATAATCGAGTTTTTGATGCGGCCAATTTATCCACAACTTTAAATTAGACCTGATCATTTAGAAATGTCCACTTCTCCCAAAGCTTCTAGATAGGTAATCGCCGCTTCTAAAGGAGAATCGTAGCTATAGGAAAACTCCTCAAACCAGCGTCCTTCCTCCGATTTGGCATCCAATTTATCTAACCATTGCTTTGCCTTTCTAGTTAAAGCTTCTCGCTTGCGCTGCTGTTTTAATGCCGACGCTTTTTCTTTTTCCGCTGCCTCCTGTTGTTCCCTTTCTTGGTTTTCTAAGGCTAAAGCTTTTAAAAGCGCATCGGTAGAAGAATCGCCGGCATAATTAACCTTAAATTCGACTGGAGAACGATCTTTTTCTTGGCGAGAAGAAGGGGACGGCATCGGTTTTTCCTGATCCCGTTTCTGGTATTCTGCCTTCATTTGTGCCAGTAAATCTTCTATTTCTCCCATAATGGTCAAGTTAGAAAGTAAAAAGTTAAAAAGATAATTGCTCTGATTGCCTCTGCCTTAATAACTAAGTAGCTAGTTATAATTAAATTGAAGATTGATCCCCCCTTAATCCCCCCTTGATAAGGGGGGTATCTGACAGTTTTTAACACCTAACTACTTAATAATAGGTTTCCTTATTTTTCCAAACGGACCACATACCATTGTAGATAACCCCCCTCACCCAGGTCTAACTCGCAGTAATTATCGCGCAGATAGAGAGCTTTTTCCTCAAAACTAGAGAATTTTGCCAATTGTCGGGGACAAATCTCCGGTTTTGCGCTGATTAAATCTTTTAACTTATCCCGCAACTGGTCGGGAGTCTGGAATTGTTCAGGTTGATCGGCCTCAAGGACAAGAAAATAGTCCCCTTGATACATAATAGAATCGGGCATCGCTGTTTGATAGTCTCAGTAGGAAAATTTTTTGGCTATCTTTACCACTTTATCGCCTCAACGCTCGATCGACACCACCACTATGACAGACCATCTCACCAATCCCTTTCTCAGTCTCCCTTACGAAAGCGCCATGCAGGACTTGGGGGACCAATACTACGATCAAGTTGCAGCCGCGGATTTTCCCAGTCATATCCTTCGTTTTCGCAATGATGCTTTATTACCTTTGGTGGGAATTCAGCCAGAATTAACTTTAGATGAGCATTTTATCGAGGCTTTTGGTAAATTTCAATCCCTGACCCCCTTTTTGGCCCTGCGTTACCACGGTTATCAATTTGGCGAGTATAATCCTTTCTTGGGAGATGGTCGCGGTTTTCTCTACGGTCAAGTTAGGGGTATTGATGGCAAATTATACGATTTTGGTACGAAAGGATCGGGACGGACTCCCTATTCCCGTCATGCTGACGGTAGGTTAACTCTCAAGGGTGGAGTTAGAGAAGTCTTAGCCGGGGAAGCTTTACGCGGTTTGGGGGTGAATACCTCTCGCTGTTTGAGTTTGGTGGAAACGGGAGAATCTCTCTGGCGCGGTGATGAACCTTCCCCGACGCGATCTTCGGTGATGATTCGAGTTAGTAATTCTCATATTCGTTTCGGGACTTTTGAGCGTTTATTTCATATTAAACGTAGTGATTTAATTAAAAGACTCCTCGATCATGTGATTATTTATTATTATCCTGAAATCGAGCCCCAAGATAGCGATCGCTATTTAAAATTTTACGCCGCTTTAATCGAAAGAACCGCTAAATTAGCAGCCCAATGGATGGCCGCAGGTTTTTGTCATGGGGTTCTCAATACCGATAATATGTCAATTACTGGGGAAAGTTTTGATTATGGTCCCTACGCTTTTATTCCTTCCTATAACCCCCAATTTACGGCGGCTTATTTCGACTACGGCGGCCGTTATAGTTATGGTAATCAGCCTTTTATCTGTCGTTTAAATCTAGAGTTACTGCAATCTCCCCTGGCCATGGTCGTCTCCTTGTTAGAGTTAGATCTGGCTTTGGCTAAATATGACCATCATTACAATTTTTATTATCAAAAAATGATGCTTAAAAAGTTAGGTTTTGAGGATATTTTTACTCCCGAATCTGCTTTACTGGTTAGCAAAACCGTGGAAGTTCTCCAAGAAACTGGCCTCGGTTATCACGAATTTTTCTATCAATTAAGTGAACAATTTAATTACGGTTGGCGAGAAAATAGTTCTCTAATTCTTGAAAATATGGATTTACTAAAAGCTGATTGGCAACGTTGGCGAGAGTTATATAGTTTGGTCTTAAATCAATCACCCCCAGATTCCTTGTCTCAAATTGGCGATACCTTAACGCATTATAATCCTAAAACTGCTTTACTTAGACCGCTAATCGAATCGGTTTGGGAGGCAATTACCTATAAAGACGATTGGCAACCTTTCCACGAATTAGTGATAAAATTACAGAATAGACATTAATTAAGTAATAAGTAGTGGTGCAAAATTAATTTCTTGGTTAGAATAGGCAAGAGGTGGTTAAATATGTGTAATTAATTATCTCTAGCTACTTATTTAGGTCATTTCCTGAAATGCGTTGGACAAAAATTGACCAGACTTGGCGATCGCTGTTTCCTCTCCAATCATTAAGAGTGTCAAAATAATAGTAAAATTTTGTGACAAAGTGCAGTCATATCTAAGAATCTTTGCTAAAATTCCAGAAGGATTCTGTGATCAGTCTCCTTAAAGGAGGCTGTTTGCAGTAAACTAATCTGGCTAACACGCTTTTGGGTGTGATATAGAGAAAGTTTCTTGCGATTGCGCCTAAATGGAGTGATATACAGAAAGTTGACTCATATCGTTACTCTGGAGAGTGTTATATAGAAAGTTGACCTATAATATGTAGTTAGGCACGAGGAGAATAATACGCATGCTGATATCGAGAGAATACAAGTTTATATTCGTCCATATTTATAAGAATGCTGGCACAAGTATTACAACGGCGCTACGACCATTTGCAATAAGTCCATGGCAGTGGAAAGCTTATAGGTTGATAAAAAAGGTGGGCTTTCCTTCTCCTTTCTTTGATCCTCATCCATTTCCTGCGCATGTCAATGCATCCAAAATAAAAGAGAGTTTTGGAGCAGAGAAATTCAATGAGTATTTTTCATTTGCTGTAGTCAGAAACCCATGGGATTGGCAAGTTTCACTCTACAAATATGCGTTGAAATCAGAAACACATCATCAGCATGAGTTAACAAAAAATTTAGGTAGCTTTGAAGAATATATAAAATGGCGATGTGAAAATGAAGTTAGATATCAAAAAGATTTTATATATGATAACAATGAGTTGCTTGTTGACTTTGTTGGGAGATATGAAAGCCTAGATAATGACTTCAACGAAATATGCTCTCGCATTGGAATCTCCGTCTCGTTACCAAAACTAAATGTATCAAATACAAAACCATATCAGAGTTACTATTCTGAGAAGAGTAAAGAACTTGTAAAGGAAGCATTTGAACCTGATATTAGGACATTTAATTATGAATTCTAAAAAAGTGCGATCGCCGATCTTGTAGGGTGCGTTTCCTAATCTGGCTCCCACTGCCCCACCGATCGATTTTGGGGAACGTACCCTGCCCATGGATTGAAGCTGTGAGTCTAAGTGCGATGCCGCTCTGGTGGGCCCAGTTGAGGAATGTTAGGGAAGATTCCCAATGTTTGGTTAAAATAGAGGGGCAAAAGTCGCCCCAGGGTCGCTTCAATGACAGTTAGACAACCCCGCTACAGTAAAGAAGAATTCGCTCGACGTGGTAATGAGATTTATCAATCTCAGGTACGTCCCCAAGTCGAGGAAGGCAACTATGGCAAAATTGTGGCGATCGATATTGAGACAGGAGCCTTTGAATTAGCAAAGGATACGATGACTGCTTCAGACCGATTGCTAGAACGTTGCCCCGACGCTCAAATCTGGTGCGTTCGGATTGGTCATAGAGGAGTTCATCGCTTTGGTGTCGGTCGTTTGCAATAACTCTATGATGCAAGGAATTGTTGATCAAAACTGTGAGGCGACTATCCGACTGGTCGTAGGCAATTTAGATTCACAGAGGCAAATGATCGATGCTGTCATTGATACAGGATTTACAGGTTTTCTGACTCTGCCTTCCTCAGTGCTTGCCGATCTCAACTTACGCGCATATAAACGTGAAGAGGGAATCCTGGGGGATGGAAGCACTTGTATTTTCGATGTGTATCGTGGTTTAGTTATAGCGTTTCTCACACCTGTGTGGCACAGTGAAACCTTTGCTGATTAAACTTTTCACCATCGACAATGTACCTCTTGCGAACAGGAAACGCTATATTTGGGATGGAGAGTTGCGGCGAATTGATATAAACGAATCGGATACAGAACCTTTGGTTGGTATGGGTTTACTCTACGGCTATCGGATGCAGCTTGATGTAATCGAGGGTGGTACGGTTACAATCCAGGCATTGAGCAGTTTAAGTTGATCCGTGGGTCACTGTCTAACCAGCCCTAGGGTGCGTTCCCTAATGGGGGTCTTACTGCTCCACCGATCGATTTTGGGGAACGCACCATGCACATTGATTGAAGTTGTGAGTTTAAGTGCGATGCCGCTCTGGTGGGACCAGTTGAGGATGGCAAGCTGGTAGCATTGGTGGATTTGCGGCAACAGCAACATCCTACAGATAAGGTGCTAATTTTCACTCAGTTTGCCGATACCGCTCGCTATCTGGCAACAGCGTTGCAGGCCCAGGGCATCACTCAGATTGGTTTGGCGACTGGACAATCGACTGACCCGACGGCTCTGGCTTGGCGGTTTAGCCCCATCAGTAATGAAAAATCCATCCCAGCAGCCGAGCAATTACGGGTGTTGGTGGCGACGGATGTGTTGAGTGAGGGGCAAAACTTGCAAGATTGTGCCATCATTCTCAACTACGACTTGCCCTGGGCGATTATTCGTCTGATTCAGCGGGCAGGACGGGTAGACCGGATTGGGCAGCAGGCGGACGAAATTCTCTGCTATTCGTTTTTGCCTGCGGAGGGGGTGGAGCGGCTGATTAACCTGCGGGGACGTTTGCGCGACCGCCTGAACGAAAATCAAGAAGTGGTAGGCACCGATGAAGCCTTTTTTGAGGACGAACAAGCGCGGGAGATGCTGCTAAATCTTTATAATGAGCGATCGGGGGTGCTGGATGAAACCGACGAAGGGGAGGTGGATCTAACCTCCGAGGCGTTGCAGATCTGGCAAAGTGCGATCGATGCCAACCCTGCCCTGAAAGGGATGATCGAAAAATTGCCCGATGTGGTGTACTCCACACGGGAGCATGAACCGACCGGATTCGATCCAGAGGGTGTGTTGTTGTACCTCCGCACGGATAGCGGCACCGATGCTTTGGCATGGGTGGACAAAGACGGCAACAGTGTTACCCAGTCTCAGATGCGGATTCTCCGTATGGCGCGATGCAGCATTGATACCCCAACCTTACCCCGCCATCCCCAGCACCATGAACTCGTGACACGGGGGGCGGAACTGATCGCGGAGCAAACCAAAACTGTGGCGGGTACTTTGGGCAATAAGCGCAGTGCGGCGGCGCGGACTTATGATCGCTTGATGGCCTACACCCAACGGATCCGTGAAACCACGCCTCTACTGGCCATGGGGACGGAATGGGAAAACCGGTCACGGGCGATCGAAGAAATCAACCAGCATCCGTTAAAGCAAAATGCGGTCGCAACGCGCTCGCTACGCGAGATCGCTCGCCTCAACAGGGAACTTAAAGCAGGCATCAGTGATGAGCAGTTGGCAAAACTGGTGACATTTCTGCGGGAGCATGATGCCCTGTGTGTGATCAACCAGGAGGAACGGCAAGACGGAGCACGAATTATTTGTTCGATGGGATTATTTAGAGGCTAAAGTAGAGGCAGGTTCCCAGTATTTCCCCCTGTTGAGAAAACAACCTATGACTGAAACTAAGTAGCTGGTTATAATTAAATTAAAAATGGATTTTAGGTTCGATCCCCCCTTGATCCCCCCTTGATAAGGGGGGTGCCGATCCCCCCTTAGTCCCCCCTTTAATCCCCCCTTAATAAGCTGTCCTTTAGTCACATCTTTCTTAACATTTCAAACCTTTGTCGCACATGGCTTTCAAGACTCGGTTAACAATCTGTAATATTCCTTGTTGACACCCTTACTGACAAAGAAAAAACTGAAATCAAGTCAGGATAAGG
>NZ_JADBUB010000161.1:0-22498 GCF_020245865.1 Microcystis sp. M169S2 | reverse complement strand
CTCGGTTAACAATTTGTAATATTCCTTGTTGACACCCTTACTGACAAAGAAAAAACTGAAATCAAGTCAGGATAAGGGTTGGAGTGCTTACTGCAAAAATTGTTAAGAAAGATCCCTATAAGGGATAGCTTAATAAGGGGGGCAGCGATCAAGTTGTCTATAAGGGCGTGAACTGTTGGCAAATTTTTAGTAAACTATCTTTATTTGTTGGCTAATCCAGAGATTTTTGTCCCAGAGCGATCGCTGTTTGAATATCTGCTAGAGAGTGATGGAATATACCTTGTAATCTAGCAGTTATTTTGTCCGATTGCTGTTCACTGGTAACATTTTTTCCATGAACTTGATTTAATTTCCTCGGACTAAAATAAAGACTCCATCCAATCCTATCACCGGCTTTCCAGCTAAGGCTTGGTTTTTCATAAAGATTTAAGCTTATCTCCCTCGGATTGCCATTAAATTTTAACTAGAAGCGATTACCCCAGATTGTTGAAACCATTGACTAATTCCGGCGGCTAAAACTTGCGCTAGTTGTTTTTGTGCCTGAGTATCGGTAATCCATTCAAATTCTTGAGGATTACTCATAAATCCTAACTCTAATAACAATGAAGGACTACTATAGGGACGAGTTAAAGCTAAATTATTCCAAAATACTCCATAGGAAGGACGGTTAAGATTTTTGGTTAAATAATCGTGGAGAAAAACTGATAAATCCGCTGCCTGGGGATGATACCAAAATATGCCAATTCCTTGGGTATTTAAGGCATCTCCATCATCGGGTAAAGCATTATAGTGAACTGATATTGCTAGGGTTGGTTGCAGATTATTAATCATCTCTACTCGTGCCGGTAGGGATAGTTCGATGTCCGTTTCTCTGGTTAAATAAACTGTTGCCCCCAATTTTTCTAACTCCCGTTTAATTAATTTAGACATAACTAAATTAATCTCTTTTTCCGTGTAACCCGTTGGACCGACAGCACCGGTTTCTTTACCTCCGTGTCCGGGATCTAATAAAATAACTTTGCCCTGTAAATTATCACTTTTTTCTGGGGAATGACGCAGGGTTAAGATTAAATTTGTCCCCTGGTAACGAAGACTATAACCCCACTGTTGTTTTTGATTAAGATTAAAAGTGTATTCTATCGTAGTCGGGTTAATTTGTCGCCAATCTAAACGTCTGATTAAAGGATTATTCCCCAGAAAAATTGTATCGGTTTGGGCAATGGTATTATAAAGGGTCAAAATAAATTTATCATCTTCTTGTCTCACGGCGATGGGTACAGGATGGGAGAGGGGAAAAATAATTTCCGTTGCTTGATTGATACTGCGAGAAGAGAGACCGCGAATATTAGCATTATCCAATACCTCATTGACTATTAAACGGGTTTCTCGCTCTAAAATCCAACCACCATAATCTAACCGTAACCAATCCCCTTCTTTCCCGGTGACTCTCGCTTTCGTGCCTTGGGGTAAAGGAGTTAAACGGGAATAATCACTACCTGGCCCCGTGCGTGCTACCCCTTGGACCGCTATAATTTCAATCACTGGTAAATTTTGATCGCTAATAATGTTAATTTCTCCTTGACCTTGTTGGCTAATAGAGCGATTATTTAATTGTGCTGTAAAAATAGGTTTTCCTAAGTTAGCCTCTTGCTTAAACTGCTGACAACCTCGATAGTAACCAGTTTTATCCTCGGAATTCGCTTGATTAAGATTAGTTAAAACTGCGGCATTACTAGGCAGTTTTGTAGTTTGAGGTTGGGGTAAAAGAGGCAGAATTTTATCTCCTAACTGCACAGAAATCTGAGCTTGGGGAGTGGCAATCGCACTAAAACAAATCCATTCCCCCACTAACCTCGTCTTATTGACAGAAGGACTGAGAGAGTTATCAGCAAAAGCTAATTCGTGGGGAATAATTGCTTGAGTATCTAGACGAATTATTTGACGATTAATAGTTTGGTTTTGATAGCGAATAGTGAAATTATTTTCGCCAACTTCTAGGGGAAAACTAGGGGCAAAATATCCTTTAGCACTGCGTTGAATCGGTTGATTATTGAGCAAAACTTGACCCGATGGAGGAGCAGAACCAATAAAAAAGATTCTAGCGGCCGTGGTTTGATGATTATCGGGAGGATAAACAATCATCAATGAGGTAGATTTGGCGCTGATACTGTCATAAAAACCAATTAATAGCACTAAAACTAAACCGATTAAGATATTTTGCCCAAAAGTTCTCACCCTTAACCAGAATGGCCCCATATTATCCCCCTCTTAGCTGACAAATATTATCCTAAGACAAATTCTAAAGGTTTGTTGTTCGTCTTCTAAGCTGTACTGTATTTAAACTGATCGGGAAATTCAGTACAAATGCTCGAACCCCCACTTCCCCATCACCCCATCACCCCATCTCCCTAATTCATAATTCATAATTCATAATTCATAATTCCCACACCCTGTTTTTGACCCTAATCCTTTATCATCAATATAGATTAACTTTTGTAAAGGAATCGGAGTTATGGCTTTAACCGTTGGAACAATCGCACCGAACTTTACCACCACCGACGATACTGGAAAAACCGTTTCCCTGTCGGATTTTCAAGGTAAAGTCGTAGTTTTATACTTCTATCCCAAAGATGATACCCCCGGCTGCACCAAGCAAGCGCAAAGCTTCCGGGATAACTACGAACAATACCAAGACAAGGAAATAGTAGTCTTCGGGGTGAGCAGGGATGACCAGGGTTCCCATGCACAATTTAAAGAAAAATACGGTTTACCCTTCCAATTGCTCGTAGATACCGATGGTGCTATCACCAAAGCTTATGATGTCGATGGGGGTGGCTATTCTAAGCGCGTCACCTATATCATCGATGCAGAAGGCAAAATTAGCCATGTGGATGACAAAGTGAATACCGCTAGTCACGCATCGGATATTCTCTGTGTCGTCGGTTAATTTTTCCTAAAATCTTTTCTGGGTGTGTTAGGGGGGCCTAATACACCAGGTATCTATTTTTTAGTTCACTGATAATCAGTTTTTAATAACCGGATTTAGTCTGATCACCCTGATAAACTTAAACTAACGAAATAGGGCTTGCTGAATAAATGTGAAATGTAGGCGAGGCAAGGGTTTTGGGCTTTTCTTGCGAAACAGGTGCAAGGTTTTGAGTCCTGTAGGGGCGAAGCATTCGGGCGATAACCTATCGCTGAAACCGTAGATTTCCTATCCGAATGCTTCGCCCCTAATTTTTGCCGCAAGCCCTATTTAAGGCCTGCTGATGAGGAACTGAATATCAAAAATCGGACTACAATAATGCTATTATCAAATATCTTGGTGGGATTAATCGGCAATCATGGTTAAGTTTAGCAAGTACCTAAAGAGGTTTGGGATTGTTGCTGGAGTGGCTTTTTTGTTGTTGGTTACTCACCGAGCGGCTCCCCGAAAGGCAGTGGAAAATGACCAGATGAAGGGGGTTTGGTTAACCAATATTGGCACGATATTGTTACATCACACTACGTCCTTAGACGAGGTGTTAAATCATCTTTCGCGATCGGGTTATGACCGGGTGTATTTTAGTGTTTATGGGTTGAGGGGAACGCTTTATCCGACTTCCCAACGTCCGACGAATTGGTTGTTTGTGCCGCCGTTGAGCAATCCCTGGAGGGCAGCGGTTAAGGAGTCTTTACGGCAGGGTTTGAAACCATTTGCTTGGTTTGAGTATGGTTTGATGTTATCCCCTAATGATCCCATTGCCAAAAAGCATCCGGATTGGCTATTAAAAACGCCCGCAGGGAAGACGGTGGTGGAAACCAATGTCTGGTTAGATCCGGCGAATCCGCAGGTACAAGCCTATCTTTTGGGGAATATGGAAGATATTTTAAAAGAAAAAGATTTGGCGGGGATTCAGTTAGATGATCATTGGGCGGTTCCGCGTGTTTTTGGTAATAAAAGTCAAGCTTTAACGAATTTAACCCGCAAGTTGCACGATCATGTCAAGGCGATTAATCCCAAGTTGGTGGTCAGTCTTTCGCCTAATCCTCACTCTTTTGCGGTGAATAAATATAATCAAAATTGGTTGGCTTGGGTGCGTCAAGGGATTGTGGATGAGGTGGTCCTACAGATCTATCGGAAAACTCCCAATCAGGTGGCGGCAAGTCTTTCGGGATCGGGACTGGCGACAGCTTCCCGGTATGTGCCGGTGGGGGTGGGTTTATATGCGGGTTGGAATCCTGATTTTTCCTTAAAGGGTTTACAAGCTCAGGTGAGGACGGTGGAGCGTCAGGGTTATGGCTATTCGTTATTTTGTTGGGAATTTGTGGTCATGCGTCATCTTTTTAATCATATTCCTCGGTTTTAAGTGAAAAGGCTAGTATAATTAAGGGTGTTCTAAGTAAGTGGTTCTAATTACATAGAAGATAGATTTTGCCTTCGATCTCCCCCTGCTTTCTAGGGTTGATTCATGAATCAACCCTACCCTTAATACTGGGGCTGATTCATTCTCCGAATCTAATTCTTTTTTTTGCTACTCTTAATGGCTTATGAGGTAAGCTAGGGAGTAGGGGAGTACAGGTTTTTGCTCTCATAGTAGATTGATTCATGAATCAATCTACCGTTAGAGGAGCCTCATACACCCAATGTTTATTTTCCAATTCACTGATACACTCGACCGCGCCAACTTTGGGGACGGGTAAAAGCAGAGATAAAAATGCGGATAACTGCCAGCGGATCCGCTAGGGGAGATAGCCAAAATAATCCTGAAGATAGATTGACTTTTTCGCCGCGATAGTAGCTAGGAGAGACGGCCAATAAAAGGGCAAAGCGAATCAATAACAGCAGCAGGTTTAAAGTCAAGACAATTTTTAAACTCAGGAAATTGTAGCCAAAAATCAAAGCTGTGAGCAGTAAAGGGGTGATAATTATCGGTAATCCCTGAGTAAGAGCTAATAAAGCTAAATCGCCCCATAATTGCCCCTGATAGGAGGCATCTTTGAGGTCAAGAGATCTGCCCCATTCGCGCCAAGTTTCCTTAAGTCCTTCGTACATCCGCACGCGAATCAACTTCGCCCCATCAAGAAATCCCACCCGATAGCCTTTCGTCGCCGCTAGACGGGCGAGGGTGACATCATCGCAAAAAGAACCTTTTGCCCCGCTATAACCGTCTAAAGCCGCTAAAACTGACCGCCGGCAGAGAAAACATTGACCATTGGCCATGACTCGTTGGGGATCTTGCCCGCGCACTCCGGCCGCATCAAAGCGATAGAGCAAAGTCATCAATAAAGCCGGCTGTAACCACCATTCTCCCGGATAGGAGAGGATAAATTGCGGCGACAGGGAAACTAAATCGTAACCTTCTGCGATCGCAGCTTTAACTAAACTAGCCACTAAATTTGCTTGGGGTTGGGTATCGGCATCAATGCCCAAAATCCAGTCACTTTTAGGAGAACTAAACAAAAAACCATTGTGTAACGCCCAGGGACGACCTACCCAATCGGGGGGCAAAGGATAATCGGTTTTCAGGCGAAAGCGGGGGTCTTTTGCCGCTATCTCCTTGACTTTTTCCCGCGTACCATCTTGGGAATTGCTATCGACAATCAGAATTTCTCGCACTTCGTAACTCTGTTGACTCAATCCCCGTAAACAACCGTCAATCCTGGCCACTTCGTTTAACGTCGGCACAATCACGCTTACTGTCCCTAACATCTCCGGGGTGGGGGGTTGGGGAGTCAGGGGAGGACGACGACGCGCCCCTTTCAGCAGACGGGAAAGAAGGATAAAAAAGGCAACAGCCTGAGACAGCAGTAGCCCCAGGCAGAATGCACCGAGAATTATCTCAGTTAACAACTTATTTGGCTCCTCTCACCGAAACAACGGGGATTTTTAGGGTTGTTACTTCGCTGGTTGCCACTGTTTGCCCGGAAGCAACAGCCTTGGCGCGATTATAGAGGAGTATTAAAGGCAGAATACCGGTGAGTAATCCTAAGAAAATCGGCGGATAAATACCAGCACCGATACTCATGACCGTAGCAAAGCCAAAATTACCTAAATACATCACAAAAGGTAGGGTTAAATCTTGACTTGGCAGTTTCACCGGTTGCACTTGCCAGATTAAAGTGGCTACCGTCATAAAAACACAGCCTGTACCGAACCAACCAGCAAAATTTTCATAGGGCATCCCAAAAAAAGCCCCCGGTTGTTCCCAAATCCAGAAGGGCATGGTAGTTTGACTCATGGCCGGATCTAGGACAAAATCCCATGAAGTTAATAATACCGCCCCGATAGCGATCGCTCCTAGATTTTGTAGCCACTGGGGTATCGCAAGAGTGGATAAACCAACACGAGCGATGATATAGGCACTAAAACCGAGATAAAACCAAGATAGGGGGATAGTAAAGGGGACTAAACCCGCAATTTTGTAACCTAAGCCCGAAAGATAACGATAATGACCGAAAGGAAAGCCGGTACTGGTTCCTAATAGTTCGCTACAAAGGGATAAACTGATAGCGGGAACCATGAATCCTAACCAGTGCCACACTCCTAGAGTCCGATAGGCATAAACAGCCACCGCTGCCATTCCTAACACCATATACACCACACCCCCCCCGGCCATTGACCAAGCAAAGGCGGTTTTGCCAAAATCCGGTAAATTGGCCACAAATTCGGGATGGGGCAGAACTAGCAACAATCCCGCTAGTCCAAAAGCCATCGATACAATATGACCGATGAGCAGAGCTTTTTCGATCGCAATTAGTCGTCTCATTAAATCTCTAGCACTGCGAAAGGATAATCATTTTCAAGTTTACAAATCTTTATTAAAGAATTATTACGCAGATCGGTCACTTTCGGCAAAAAAGTTTCACAGGGGCTAGGGATTTGCCTGTAGTAGTGGTTTAGGAGTCAGTAGGCGGGAGAATCAAGAACGAATAATAATCAGTTAAATGGTCTATAGCGTTTCTGATTCACAAGAGGTACATTCCCGATCCTGAACAGCTTAATCAGCAAAGGTTTAAGTGTGCCGCACAGATGCGAGAAATGCTATATTTAGAGATTTTATGCTACTTTATACTTAGTTTTTTTATTTTTTTCAACCCCCAAAAATTAATTATGCAAGAGGCAATGGCTAAAAATACCTGAAAATATATCTTTAAAAGGATGCTTTTAGCCTAAAAAAAGGGCATTCTAGGGTTAAGTCCTCTCGATCACCCAGGGATTGCAGCAGTTCTTAAAAAAACTCTCTCCATCAGACTCACTATAATTAACACAGTAGCCTAGTTATGTCGGCAGAATCTAGACATCGGCGCCTACTTGCCAATCGATACCAACTGGTCGAGTTGATCGGCAGCGGTGCCATGGGACAAGTATATCGAGCGGAAGATAAACTCTTAGGTGGCGTAACCGTCGCCGTGAAATTCCTCTCGCAAACTCTCCTCAACAAAAGAATGCGCGAGCGTTTCGAGCGAGAGGCAACTATTTCGGCACTTTTAGGCGAAAAAAGTATTCATATTGTTAAAGTTCGTGATTATGGTGTAGATGAAAAGGATGTCCCCTTCTACGTCATGGAGTTTTTGCAGGGGGAAAGCATAGGAGAAATCATCAAATATCACCCGCTGCCTCTCTCGCGCTTCTTTCATCTCACCCGTCAGATTTGTTTCGGCATCGAATGCGCTCATAAGGGTATTATCTTCCAAGGCGAGATGTGTCCGATTATTCACCGGGACATCAAACCTAGCAATATTATCGTGATTCAGGACTCAGGATTAGGGGAATTGGTGAAAATTCTCGATTTTGGCATCGCTAAACTCATCCAGTCGGGAGAATCCCAAACCCAATCGTTTATGGGAACCCTAGCCTATTGTTCCCCAGAACAGATGGAAGGTAAAGAACTCGATCATCGTTCCGATATCTACAGTTTTGGGATCGTGATGTATGAAATGCTCACGGGAAAAACGCCCTTTTTTCCCGATAATTCCTCCTTTGGGGGTTGGTATGAGGCTCACCACTACGCTGAACCCCGTCCCTTTAATCCTAGCTTGCAATTACCGCCAGAATTAGAACAGTTAATCCTGCGCTGTTTAGCCAAAGCACCCAGCGATCGACCGCAAAGTGTTACAGATATACCACAACTTCTCGAACGACTCGAACCCCTAGTCAAAAATAATCAACCTAATAAATTGCATCGTATCGGTGAAATAGTCAAAAAAATCGACGATTACACCGCCAAAACTAAAACCCTTGAAGATTTAGATCGAACCGGTCTTGCTGTCGCTAATACTAAGGATATCTGTCTCAAGTCCATTTGGCCCGAGGATAAACCGCGCCAAAAAATCG
Source organism: Microcystis sp. M169S2 (assembly GCF_020245865.1). Classification (NCBI taxonomy): domain Bacteria; kingdom Bacillati; phylum Cyanobacteriota; class Cyanophyceae; order Chroococcales; family Microcystaceae; genus Microcystis; species Microcystis sp. M169S2. The sequence goes on along the minus strand of NZ_JADBUB010000161.1, from coordinate 14,181 downwards.
TCTTCCCACGCTGTATCAAGGCTGCTGACGGCGTTTTTGCCAGTTTATGGGTAATGTTGGATCGAGAAGATATCCCCGTCCGGGTTGCTAGTGTCCGTTATAATCAATTTCTCTTCTTACCCACACCCCACCCGATGATTCTCTGGATTACTGTCCTCTATCATCGTCAACAGGGTCCCCGTTGGTTGCCCTGTTATTTGGACTTAAAAACCCCCCAGGGTCAAAAAATGACCAAAACCCTTGGCGAAACTGGTCAATACTGGATTTTATTTTTCTCCCTCGAAGGCGGCCCGATCTGTGAAAATGTGATCACCGCTAATATTCCCGCCAATCAATGCCAAATTTTGCAGCAATGGGTGAGAGATAGTCAATTAGCTCCAGTGGGCAGCCCGCAAATTAGCAAGCGGACGTTAAAACGGAAACTTGATGAACTTAAACCCAAAATTTTGGCCAAATTAGCCTCAGAATTAGCCCAAGGCACACCAATTTAACTTTCTAAAAAATCAAATCGGGGGGGTATTAACTAACCCCCTTTTTATCCATACTACTCACCCAGATTACAGAGGTCGATAGACACGGTAATCAATATTGGGGAAAATATTATCGATTTCCTCGACTTTTTCCAACCAACCAGAGTCAATCTTCTCCGATTTCACATCTTCATAGATTTTATTTAACCGCAGCAGGTGGGAACGAGTGCGCCGGACAGCATAGGGAACCATTGTACCGGTTCGCATAATAAAAGCCCAGTCAGAAGATTGCGCTAATAATAACTCCCGGGCCGCCTGATTTAAAGCCCGTTCCTGCAATTCATCCTCCGCTTCATGATGACTTAATTCAATCATCCGTTCCGTGCCTTTGTGCAGGTGAGGATAGATCCAAGCGTTGGTTTCATTTAGCCAGTATTCGTGAAAACCCTTATAACCCCAACTGGATTGGGAAGGACGACAGACCTGCTGATGGGGGTTAGACCGGAGATAATCGGCTAAATGGGTCATTTGGTAGATATTTTGGTCATACCAAGACTTGCGGAACAGAAAATCAATAAACCAGGGTCCCTCATACCACCAGTGACCGAATAACTCGGCATCGTAGGGAGAAACAACCAGGGGAGGACGGCCCATAATTCCCGCTAAACTCTCCACCTGCCGCTCGCGATTATACATAAAATTGCCCGCGTGTTCGGCGGCTTTTTCTTTGGCCCAGTAGGGGTCATAAAGCCCTTTTTCCGATAAACCACCGTCCCGGCTAGTGATTTTGTGGTATTTAATGCCTATATTCTTGCGTTGACCGTTGGGCATGATATAGGGCTTAATATACTCGTATTCCGCTTCCCAGCCCAAATCTTTATAGAATTCCCGATAAACTATATCCCCCGGATAACCGACTTGGGAAGACCACACCTGTTGAGAAGATTCATGGTCACGACCGAAAGCAGCCACCCCAGTTTCCGTGAAAATGGGCGCGTAACTGCCGTAACGGGGACGCGGACGACCGTAGAGAATACCGTGGCCATCGACGAGGAAATAACGAATGCCCGCATCGGCTAACATTCTTTCTACCCCTTCATAGTAGGCACATTCCGGCAACCAAATTCCCTTGGGACGACGACCGAAATTTTCTTCGTAGTGTTGACAGGCCACCTCAATTTGCGCCCAGACCGCTTGTGGGTACATTTTCATCAGGGGCATATAACCGTGAGTCGCACCACAGGTGATAATTTCTAGGTTATTACTGTCGAGGAATTGTTTAAATGCCTTGACCAGATCTCGATCGTATTTTTCCCAAGTTTGTCGGATACTTTGGAAAGATTCGGCGTAATATTCGGCTAAGTAGCGAATATGGCCATTATGTTGATTATGGTCGATTTCTTTAGCAATTAATTCTTCTAACTTACCTAAGTGTTCTTCATAACGCTCTTGCAGTAACGGATCCCGCAGCATCGACACCAACGGCGGAGTCATGCTCATGGTCATTTTAAAATCGATACCATCCCGCTTGAGACCTTCAAAAACTTGCAGCAGAGGGATGTAGGTTTCTGTGATTGCTTCGTATAACCATTCTTCTTCGAGGACGTAATCGCTTTCGGGATGGCGAACGAAAGGGAGATGAGCGTGGAGAACTAGGGCAACATAGCCAAAAGCCATAGGATTTCTTCTTAGAATTAAGGAATAAAACTTTAAGATTAGGTTGAGTAGATTTTATACTATCTTAAGCTTCTACAATAAAGAATATGATAAAAGTCGATCGATGATCGATCGATCTCGTCAATCCCTAGGTTTACTAATTTTCCGATGCTCCCATCTAACGAGCCACTGACTGCTTTAGGGAGAGAGACGACAACGCCTCTCTCGATTCAACTTTTGCTGTTTGTTGATGACCGTCCCAGTTCTCAAGAAATTATCCGTCAAATTCAGTCCTATCTCCAGTCTTTAAAGTCTGATTACCCAATTGACCTACAAATCATCGAAATTCGCCAGCAACCTCATTTAGTCGAACATTTTCGCCTTGTAGCTACCCCGGCCCTGGTCAAAATTGCCCCCGCCCCCCGCCATACCCTCGCGGGCAGTAATCTGGTGGAACAGTTTAAAAAATGGTTGGTACGCTGGCAAAAAGCGATTAAAGAGGAGGTCAAAAATCATCACGCTGAGGATGAACAACGTCAAGAGGTGGAACATTCGGGCGAACTCATCCGCATTGCCGATGAGGTTTTTCGTCTTAAACAGGAAAAGGAAGAATTATTAGAACAGTTGAAATTTAAAGACCAAATTTTGGCTATGTTAGCCCACGATTTACGCAGCCCTCTCACCGCTGCTTCCATCGCCGTGGAAACCCTAGAATTAGCCTATCATCAACCGGATACGGAGCGCAGTCTGCAATTACGAGAACAACTGCACCAACAGGCCCGCAAACAGTTTCGGATTATGAACCGTTTGATCACGGATATTCTGCAAGCTTCTAAGAGCATGGCGGCGCAATTCACTCTCCACCAGAGTAAATTTTATCTTCAAGCTCTTTGTCAGGAAATTTTGTCTCAATTTACCGATATTTTTCAGGAAAAGACTTTAACTCTCCAAAGCGATATCCCCCAAGATCTGCCCCCCGTCTATGCTGATGAGGAGTTAATCCGACAGGTGATTATTAATCTCTTGGAGAATGGCATCAAATATACTCCCCCCGGCGGCGAAATTACCCTTTCTGTCCTCCATCGTACTACTCAAAAAGTACAAGTGAGCATCAGTGATACCGGCCCCGGCATCCCCGAAGAAAAACAAGAGCATATTTTTGAGGGTCATGTGCGTCTCAAACGGGATGAGGGTAAAGAAGGTTATGGCATCGGTTTATCGGTCTGTCGCAAGATTATTCGCGCCCACTACGGTCAAATTTGGGTGGATAGTGTCCCCGACCACGGCAGTAGTTTTCACTTCACTCTGCCAGTTTATCGCTAAAATGCGCCGCTAACCAATTATCAATGTCCCCTAAAACTAAGTCGGGGATTTCCCAGGGGAACAGATGGGCCGTTTCTGGGTAACATTTCCACTGAGACAGTTTCAGGTTTTCGGCCGTTTCTTGGCTCGAGGCACTGGTAATATGGCGATCATTTGCTCCCGCCAGAACTAAGCAGGGAATTGTAATTTTGTCAAGAGATTTTAAACAATTGTAACCTTTTTTTAAAGCCCGATTTAAAGCGCGATTAGCAGCTGGAGAAGTGCCTAAGTAGGCGGGAACAGCATCTTGAGCGAGATATTGATAAGAAATCGCTTGATGTTGTGAAAAAAGGTACTGAAACAGGGAACGACGAGCAAAAGTATCAATATTCCAACGCCATCCCGGTTTAATCTGATTGAGAATTGCCGCCATCCCCGTCAAGATCAGATCTGTGGTGGTGATAGGAGGATGACTACCCCAAGGCCGCCCGGCCGAGGCCACTAGAATTAAACCGGCAAAGCGATCGGGATGCCGCAATACTAATTCCAGTGCGATTATACCCCCCAAAGACCAACCGAGAATTAAACATTGCGGGATTTTTTGGCGATCAAGCAGTCCGATTAAATCCTCTAGATGTTCTTCTAGCTGAAAATCGCGGCGATAACGACTTTTACCGTAGCCGCGCAGATCCGGGGCCAGGGTTTGCCAGCGTTGGCAAAAATGATCGGTAAATACAGACATACTCGCCGCCGAACCGGGATGACCGTGCAGACAGAGGATCGGATAGCCATTACCTTTAATGTTAACGTTTAGAGCCATCGACATTGAGCAGTTATCAGTTATCAGTTATCAGTTACCAGTTACCAGTTATCAGATTTGAGTTTTAAGTGAGCAGTATGTAAGTACCTAAGCAAAATTAATTACACACATCTAACCCCGCTCTTGCCTCTTGCCTCTTGCCTCTTGCCTATCTTCACTAGGAAATTAATTTTGCACGACTACTTATTAAGCGAGCAGTATTAAATAGCAGTTTCCTGCTGTCTTTTCACTGTTCACTGTTTACTGTTTACTGATCACTGATTATTGACTAGGATATATGAGCGATCGAGTCTCTGGTAAGTCATACTAGAGAATAGGAGAGAGTTGGTCTAGAGGTTGCGGGGTCATTTGATTAATGATTCCGAGGAAAGTCCGAACTCCCGAAAGACCACACTTGCTGGATAACGTCCAGTGCGCGTGAGCGTGAGGATAGTGCCACAGAAAAATACCGCCCCCTTTTTTTAGTAATCAGTAAACAGTAATCAGTAACGAAAGTAAATTCACTGATAACTAATAACTTTTCACTGATAACTTTCCACTGATAACTGATAACTGATAACTGATAACTGATTGGGGGTAAGGGTGCAAAGGTGCGGTAAGAGCGCACCAGCAGTATTGAGAGGTACTGGCTCGGTAAACCCCGGTGGGGAGCAAGGTGGAGGGACAAAGGTTGGTCTTTTTCCTGTCCCGTTTTTAGGAACCGCTTGAGGTAATTGGTAACAATTATCCCAGATAGATAACCTCTATTCCAACAAAGGTAAAAGCAATTTTACTGCTGTTGGGAAATACAGAATTCGGCTTATGTCTGACTCTCTCCTTTATCAGTTATCAGGAGGCAGGAGGCAGGAGGCAGGAGGCAGGAGGCAGGAGGCAGCTTTGTTCTCCTCACACCCTACACCCCACACCCTATACCCCACACCCTACACCCTACACCCCACACCCCACACCCCACTTCCCTTTTTCTCGCTCCCATGTCCTTAAGTGATCCGCGTCGCCAAAAACAATTAAAAACCCTAGTGGAAAAGCTGGGTTTATCGGCTGATGTCCCCGTCAGGTGGGATTTATTAGATTTGGCCCTGACTCATCCGAGTGTTTCCCGTGATAAGAATTATGAACAATTGGAATTTGTGGGCGATTCTGTGGTAAGGCTCGTGGCGGCGGAGGTATTGTTAGAAACCTATCCGGAGGCCCTAGTGGGAGAATTTGCTGCGCTGCGATCGATGATGGTTAGCGATCGCACTCTGGCGGAATTTGCGGATCGCTACGGTTTCGAGCGTTATTTGTTGGTATCAATTAGTACGAGTATCGATCAAGCGGGGCGAATTTCTCGACTAGCAGACGCTTTCGAGGCGGTCTTGGGAGCATTATATCTTAGTACACAAACGATGGTTTTAGTGCGTTCTTGGTTAGATGAACCACTAAGGGAAAAAGCGGCCGAAATTCGTCGAGATCCGGCCCGACAGAATTATAAGGATGCCTTGCAGGAGTGGACACAAGCAAAATACAAAAAACTGCCGCAATATTTAGTTAAAGAAATCAATGGTTTAGATCAAGAGCGTTTTTGTGCGGAAGTGTGGTTAAATGAGCAAAAATTAGGAGTGGGAACAGGCAGAAGCAAAAAAGCAGCGGAACAGGCAGCGGCGAAATCGGCTTTTCTAGAAGTGGTTAAAGGCTAAATCAAGGCATTTTTGCCTAACGGACGAATTGCCAGAGGCGAATTTTAAAATCATAATTACCACTAGCCAAATACTGCCCATCGGGACTAAAAGCCAGGGATTCCACCCAGTCGGAATTATTATCAAACCAGGCTAACTGTTTACCCGTGGTCACATCCCATAAACGCACACCGTCATTACTGGCACTAGCGAGAATTTGTCCGTTAGGATGGAGTGCCAGGGAACGAATTCGGGCTGTATGACCGATGAGGGTAAATAATAACTGATTATTGCTCGTATCCCAGATTTTAATCGTGCGGTCTAAACTACCCGTAATTAAATTTTTGCCGTCGGGAGTGTATAAAAGCTTGCTAACCGCTTGGGGATGGGCGGAAAATTTCGACAAAAATTTGCCCTCGCGGATGTCCCAAAAATTTACCTCACCGTTTTCATGACCACTAGCAAGGGTGACACCATCGGATTTCATCCCTAGGGAATAAACAAAATTACCCACCCAATTTAAACGATAGAGGGGACGGCGGGGAGGTTGCACTGTCCAGAGGCGAATTCCTTCCAAACCACCACTAATTAACGTTTTACCATCGGGAGTAACCGTAAGGGCGAGGACAGTATTACCGTGTTCGAGGGCAATTCCTAAATACTTGCCTTCCACCAGATTCCAAAAATTAATCGAACCATCTGAACCGCTACTAACTAATAACCTTTCGTTGGGACTAATAGCTAAAGCTTTGACGCTGGTTCTTTGGGCCCGAGTTTGGGAGACTTTTTGCCCTGTTTTTACCGACCAAATTCTCAGGAGAGGATCCGTATCACTACCACCAGCGAGAACCAATTGGTTATCGGGGCTGAAAATCACAGCATTAGGGGTGGATTGTTGCCCCTCTAAGGTTTTAGCGAGGGTAAGTCTGCCTAAACCTTCTACTAGGATAGTTTCTGGGGTTTTTTCGCCACTTTCAGCTGCGGGTTTAGGGGGAGCAATAGGACTTTGGGCCTGACTAAGCTGATGTTGCCCGATTGTCAGCGTGGTTAGGACACTGACCACAATTGCCCCGACAAGTTTCTCCCCACCCATAAATCGGAATTTCATAAATTTAGTTGAATATTAACAAATGAACGGTGCTATAGATTCTAGCCTTTGAGGGGATTGATTGCCAAGCAAGGTCAGATTTCTGAGCTAAGAAGGTCGATTTTTTTCGTTTTTCAGGGTTGGTAAAGCCACTTGACCCGATTGGGGCGGTAAATAATATCTTGCTGCTTCTTCTTTGTTGATTGCCTCAGTTTTTTGGCTCTGTTGCCACCGAGCGAAGATAGCGATCGCCATAATCGTTGCCCCTAAAGATAGCAGTGTCCATCTTTGTCCTAGAACCCCGATGATGACATCTACTGCCGCTGCGGTAAAGATAAAGCTAGTTATTGGTTCTTGACGGTAAGCTTTCTTGAGAAAACGCGGCCAGAGGAGATTACTCATTTTATCTATTATTTCTACGGTTTCGATAATTCCAGCTTATCCTATCATCCTAAAAAATGTTGTCGATCAGGTGGTGGGGGGTTTTTCAGTGAGCAGTAATCAGTAATCAGTAAGGCCGAATAATATTAGGGATTTTACTGCTGAACTGCAAATAATCACCCCCAGAGAATCGGATCCTTTAACAAATGCAAAGAGACGATACCCCCTCAAAACCCGTTGATAGGATTATGGTAGTGACCAAAATCAACTTTTAAGAATATATAATGGGCGTTATTGTCTATTATCATCCAAATAACGGCTAAATAGCCTGTTGTATGCACTTTTTCTCGGTATTATCATGGCCTATCCTCTCTACGTCGCTTTTATTTGGCATCAACACCAACCCCTCTACAAATCCTGTCAAACTAGCACCGATACTTCGGGACAATATCGCTTACCCTGGGTGCGACTGCATGGAGTGAAAGATTATCTCGATTTAATCTTAATTCTAGAACGTTACCCGAAATTACACCAAACTGTCAACCTTGTCCCCTCTTTAATCCTGCAATTAGAGGATTACGTCAACGGACTAGCTATAGACCCCTATCTTGCCCTCACCGTCACCCCGGAAGCGCAATTAACCCTGGCACAAAAACACTTTATCCTCGAACACTTTTTCGATGCTAACCATCGTACCCTGATCGATCCGCACCCCCGTTACGCCCAATTATACGCACAGCGTCAAGAAAACGGTCATAGTTGGTGTATTAGCCATTGGAATCTGCAAGATTATAGCGATCTCTTGGCTTGGCATAACCTCGCGTGGATTGATCCTATCTTTCACAGTGACCCAGAAATCGCTACTTGGTTAGAACAGGGAAAAAACTTCACTTTAAGCGATCGCCAGCGAATTATCTCCAAACAGCGTCAAATTCTGCGTCGTATCTTGCCGCAACATCGGTTAATGCAGGAAACCGGACAACTAGAAATCATTACCAGTCCCTACACCCATCCGATTTTACCCCTGCTGGCCAACTCGGAAGCCGGCCGGGTAGCGGTGCCGAATATGACCCTTCCTCGGCAATATTTCCACTATCCTGAAGATATTTCCCGCCATCTCCAGAAAGCTTGGCAAATCTATATCGATCGCTTTGATAAACATCCTCGAGGACTTTGGCCCTCGGAACAATCCGTTAGTCCCGCAATTCTCCCCGCAATCGCTAAACAGGGTTTTCAGTGGTTATGTTCCGATGAGGGGGTGTTAGGTTGGTCCCTAGGACATTACTTTCATCGCGACGAAAAAGGCAATGTTAGTGAACCGGAATTGCTTTATCGTCCCTACCTTCTGGAAACTAGCAACGGCAATTTATCGATGGTTTTCCGCGATCATCGTCTCTCGGATCTGATCGGATTTAGCTATAGTGGCATGAAAGCGCAAGAGGCCGCTACAGACTTAGTTAAACACCTAGAAGCGATCGCCGAACAACTGAAAACTAACGCAGAAACTACGACGTTAGAAAAACCCTGGTTAGTTACCATTGCGCTAGATGGCGAAAACTGCTGGGAAAACTATCATCAAGACGGTTTACCCTTCCTAGAGAATCTTTATCAACTTTTAAGCGACCACCAAGCGATCAAATTAGTCACCGTCTCGGAATATCTCGATCGCTTTCCGGCTAATGCTAAAATCCCTGTCAATCAACTTCATAGCGGCTCTTGGATCGATGCCGATTTTACCACTTGGATCGGCGATCCCGCTAAAAATAAAGCTTGGGAATATCTAATTTTAGCCCGTCAAACCCTCGCTAATCACCCGGAAGCGACGGAAGATAATAACCCCGATGCGTGGGAAGCATTGTATGCAGCGGAGGGTTCCGATTGGTTTTGGTGGTTTGGTTATGGTCATTCCTCCAATCATGACGCAATTTTTGATCAACTTTTCCGCGAACACCTGATCGCTCTTTATCAAGCTTTAAATGAGCCAATTCCCTCCTATTTGCTCGAACCGGTGGAAGAACACGGAGATAAACAAAGTAATCGTCCACTAGCTTTTATTCACCCCATTATCGACGGTTTTGGGGACGAACAGGATTGGGATAAAGCTGGACGGATCGAAATTGGCGGCGCCAGTGGTACAATGCACCGGACTTCCTTAGTACAAAGGCTCTTTTTCGGTTGGGATCACCTCAATTTTTATCTGCGTTTCGATTGGAAACCGGGGGCAGAATTAGGCAAAGATATCCCAGCTGAAGTGCATTTATATTGGTATTATGATGAAGTGCATCGTCTGCAAAGTCCAATTCCCCTAACAGATATTCCCCCTCGATCGCCCCTCGATTACGGTTATCATCATCATCTAGGAGTTAATTTAATCACGGAATTTACTTGGTTAGAAGTTGCTCAAGAATATTTTACTTGGCAGCGAGTTCCTAGTAGTGCCAAAGCTTCTTTTAATCAATGTTTGGAAATTGCTGTCCCCTGGGAAGGATTACACATTGAACCCGATGCTCGTCTCCATTTGATCGCAGTTTTAGCTAATCAAGGTCAATACTATGATTTCCTCCCCGTTGAAGAATTAATCTTGCTGCAAAGACCTTAAATCAGTAATCAGTTATCAGTAATCAGTTATCAGTAATCAGCTTCTGAAGGCAAGAGGCTCTTCTGGTTTCTGTGTGGAAACGAGGTCTATACTGATAGTTTCTTCGACAAAATAGTCCTAAAAGTGTTGCCCGATAAGCATTTCACGATTCCATAAGCAAAAATTATCACACAAAGTCGAGAAGAGCCGGCAAGAGGCAACAGGCACTCGTGCAAAAGACAGGATCTGGCAATTCTCCTACTTAAAAAGAAGGTTAGAAACTAAGTACATCGAAGCTTTTAGCTTAACCAATTAGGTTTTAGATTCGGCCCTTGTTATCAGCTTTTTAGCCATCAGCCATCTCCCCTACACCCTACACCCTACACCCTACACCCTACCCCCACCAACAAACTTTTTCAGCCAACCCTATATAGTCCCATGATCTAGCTTTTTTAGGGCGCTGAGAGCATGGAGACGGACGATCGCCTCCCCGTCGGCTGCTAAAGTCAGCAAAATACTTTTATTATCCCGATCTAATTCTCCTAAAGCGATCGCTAGAGACTGTTTAACTCCTGTATCACCGAGGATCGCGGGACAGGAGTGATAAAAATTACCGAGAATTTCTCCTGCTTGTCGGCGTAATTTCTGGGAGGTTTGCCGGCCGAGAATAGCGATAATTTCCCGACAAATAAAGACATTTTCGCTATATAAAGCTTTTTCTAAGTAATTTAAAGCTTCTCCGTCCTCGATCCAGCCTAATGCTCGCACTACGGTTAATTTTAAACTATCGGGAGTTAGGGAAGATTGCAGCAGTGGATTTAAAGCTTTAGCTGAGGTTGCTGTGCCGATACGACCGAGAGCGATCGCCGTTTCTTGACAGATCTCGAGGTGGATATCGAATAACAGCGGTTGCAGATGGTTAACTAAATCTGCTTGGGGATAATTTGACGCTAGGTAACTACTAGCTTTAATTGCTTCCCGTCGCACCTCGATGGCCGGATCCTGTAAAGCATCGAGGATAATCGCAGTAATCTGGGGATGGTGAAAACTGCTTAAAGCTTCGATCGCCATGGACCGAATGGCGCTAGATTGATCCTTAACTACAGTTAAAAGCGGTTCGATAATTTCCGGCCGGCGAATTTGTGATAAAGCTTGTACGGCTAAAAAACGCCTGTTCGAGTCGGACAGTAATTGTCCTAAACTAGAGATCGCAGAACTGCCGATATTAGCTAAAGCGGCCGCAGCCATTTGCATGAGTTCCTCCTCCTCCGATCTTTGCAATAATTGACTGAGAGCGAGAATACAGGCTTGATCGTCAAATTGACTGAGAATTCTCGCCAGAAACCAGCGCATTTCCCCATCTTGTTCCTCGGATTCTAACAGGGCAATTAAAGGAGCGATCGCCGATTGACCGATTTGGGGAAATAGTTTAGCTATCTCCCATCGCTGTTGAAAATCGCATTTTTGTAAAGCTTCTAGGGCTAAATCGAGGATTTCATCGTTAATAATCGATTCAATCGCATCTTTTTGGTTTAAAAGTCGCTGTATGCTGGCGTTTACTGTCTCCCAGTCCTTTTTATTCAACGCTATCTGAGCTTTTTCTAGCAGAGCTTGCATCGTGAGAAATGGCCTCGATTTTCGTGCTACCTATCCTAAGAATGTCAGACTTTCTCGCTTTTGTCCTCTCTCATAATGCAAGAAACCGATAATAAATCTCCACATTGTGCATCAGACATCAGTATTTACTTAGGACAAGCCATCCACAGACTTCTTGCAGGAGTGGGAATATAGACAAAAGTATATTATTGACTTTCCCCTGAATCATCAAAAAAAAACAGCTATTATTCCCAGTGTTTGGATAATGAGAAATGATGAAAATTTTCCCCGTTTAGTTACTTGTTATGTACTTTAAGGAGATAAGGAGATAATGAAATGAAACTCTTAGATGTGGTTGCTTTATTAGAAGACTTACCTCAATTGGGATTATATCGCGGGCAAGTGGGAACAATTGTAGAAGTCTATGAGCCAAATGTTTTTGAAGTTGAATTTAGCGATACTTCTGGCCTTGCTTATGCTATCGAAATCTTACAAGAAAATCAATTAATGTTATTACATCATTCTCCCTTAGAATCCCAAAAATTAACCGCTAAGTAGCGGTAAGCTGTTGACTATCTAAATCATACTATAGCGGTTTTCAGTCTGCTGAGGTACAAAAGTTATGGGTTTTAGGCAAAAGGCAACAGGCAACAGGCAACAGGCAAAAGGAAAGAAAAACAGGTGTATCTCACTAGCTTAGGAAACGCTATAAATGCTGTTTAAAAGGTATAGGAGAGTGGGAAGTGGGGAAGTGGGGAAGTGGGGAAGTGGGGCATTTAGCTGAAATTTCCCTAAACCCCTAAATCCCTAAACCCCTAAATCCCTAAATCCCTGTTCCCTATCCCCTTTCTAACTGAAAACTGAAAACTCACATCTGATCACTGATAACTGATCACTGATCACTGACTTGTGAGGGCGCATCAGCGATCGCACAGTAGGGACGACTATAACAAAGGGGTGTTTCCAAGTCGTGTTGTTCCAAAAATTCCCGATTACTTAAAATCCTAGCGGTTTCTCCCTCAGCTACCACCTGACCACGACTTAACACCACCGTGCGATCGCACAATTCTAAAGCCAGATCGAGATCGTGGGTGGCGATCACTTGGGTTTGGGGTAAAGTGGCCAACAGTTGTATTAATTGCCGACGGGACCGGGGGTCCAGTTGGGCGCTAGGTTCATCAAAAACTAAGACCTCCGGTAACATGGCTAAAACCCCTGCAATTGCCACGCGTTTTTTTTCACCCCCCGATAGATTCTGACTGTTTCTCTTACCGTAATGCTGGGAATCCAATCCCACCGCGTGTAAAGCATGATGACAGCGATGGTTTAGATCCTCTCCCCGAATACCCTGATTCATCGGGCCAAAAGTCACATCTTCCCAGACAGTGGGCATAAATAGCTGATCGTCGGGGTTTTGGAAGACTAAACCGACAAAATTGCGGATATTTTCTAAATTCTCCGGTTTAACTTCGTAGGGACCGACGGTGATTCTACCGGTTTGCGGCGGGAGAATACCGTTAAAATGCAGTAATAAGGTGGATTTTCCCGATCCATTTGCCCCGACTAAAGCCACCTTTTCCGTAGCTTCAATGGCTAAATTAATACCTTTTAACGCTTCTGTGCCGTCAGGATAGGTATAAACTAGGTTTTCAATAAAAATCGGGTTGTGGTGCATGAAAAACGAGACTTTTACCTGAGTAGATGTACCATTTGACCCCAGAGGATCAGAATTACTATGGCAATTATAGCGAGATAATCTTTCAGCTTACTTTGGGGAACCTGTACAGAGGGCAAGGAACCAGTGTAACCCCTCGATAACATGGCTTGATAAATGCGATCGCCACGTTCGTAGGTACGGATAAATAAAGCGCCGATCATGTGTCCCACTAGCAGCCGTTGCCATCGGGGACTACTCATTAAATTGCGCGCAATTGCTGCCCTTCGCATGGAATTAAATTCAGTGATCAAAACAGCTAGATAACGATACATAGAAGCTAAAATTGCCACCAATAAAGGGGGAGTTTTCAGGGTAACTAATGCTTGCAACAGGTCGGGAATTGCTGTGGTTAAAACCAGAATATTGACCGTACAAAGACAGAGAAAAGCTTTTAAGGCCACACTGCTTAAAACCAGCAATCCCTCGCTAGTTATCCGCAAAAATCCCCAAGACCAAAGAATTTCCCCGCCATCGCGAAAAAGGGTTCCCAATAAAACCACACCGATAAAGACAAATTCGATCGCTACTCTTCGTAAAAGTACGCTAATAGTCACCCGACTGATCAGAATTAAAATAATTAATCCTAATCCGTAAATCCCCCAAGTTTCCCAGCTACCATTCGGGGTTAAGGCTGTGGCAAAAACTAACAAAAGAGTCACTAAAACCCGGGTATGGGGCGCAAGTTTCTGCCAAAAACCGCAATTTTGGCACTCATTTTCGCGAGAAAAAGTGGCAATGTGTAGCATTTATTCAGTTATCAGTTATCAGTGATTTAGGGATTTGGCTCTTCTGGTTTTCGTGTGTTAATTTTTGTTATGAATTAAAGCAAGCAAACAGCTTAAGTCGAAGATGTTGAAAATTGGTAAATCCATAACTCATTCTTTTAATAAGCTTTATTTTGGTATTCATTCCCTCAATT
>NZ_JADBUB010000160.1:0-11643 GCF_020245865.1 Microcystis sp. M169S2 | reverse complement strand
AGTTTGTGCCGCTTAAATAAAGAGGTTTTGATAACCAAATTAAAGCAGCTCTAAAGAGTTTTGAGTTAAAAGTTAAACTTCAAGTTTTCATTCAGGACGAATGTACTGATTAACTAATTTTTTGGGGAAAATTAGTTAACCGATTATTATAACATATAATTAATTTGCAAGAGTTCTAATGTTTTTTGCGTGTCCGCCCACAGCAATTCTCATTTTAAGGTTTCATGACATAAAAAGCCTTATAACAAGAGGGTTGTACAATTCTTAACAATTTTAGTGATCGCTGAAACGGCGCAAAATCGTTCTGAATTTATTTTTGCTGGTCCGCCCAACTATTGATTATACGGAAAATTTCCGTATAACACTCCTGAAAGTAATGATATGGGTCAACTTTCGGCATATCACCCCATTTAGGCGCGATCGCCAGAACTTTTCCGTATATCACACCCAAAAGCGTGTTATCCAGATTAGCCTACTGCTAGTGGAGCAGTAGGGGCCACATCAGGGAACGCACCCCACTGCGATGGCGACCACACTAATTATATACTAGACGGATTTTTTCCATACAACACCCCAAATACAGATTTTCTGGCTCTTCGTTACTTTTTATGGTTCGATAGGGTGGCATAAATCGACTAAATCCTTATCTGGCAAGAGATTTAATTGATTAGTTCGCTCTAGATCAAAAACAATTGACAAAAATCGCCAAACGTTTTTCTCTATAAGGGTTCCGTCCCTTATAACCCCCGTACATTGCATAACACAAACCGAAGAACCCATTTTCGTCGTCGTGCCTAGAATTTTATTGTCTAGTACAGCATCGCTACCATAGCATGATCGATTTAACTTGACTAGGAATGGATAAAGGCAAATAATCAATTAATCGATCGAGATCAAGACTCAATGTCTGATAACTTGTTATTGGTGGGGTAGGGAATCACCTAAGTCACCCTGTTGAATTATTGATTGTCATTAAAAATGTTTAAGCGATCGCTTTTCTTGCCCCTGTTAATTTTATCCCTTAGTTGTACGCTGCTTTTTAGTGCTTGTCATCAACAAACAGCTAATAATCCCCCGGCAACGACCAATAATAATTCAGAAACTTTAAAACTTTTATATTGGCAAGCGCCGACGATTTTAAATCCCCATCTCTCCACGGGATTTAAAGACTCAGAAGCGAGTCGCATTACCTTAGAACCTTTGGCTAGT
Source organism: Microcystis sp. M169S2 (assembly GCF_020245865.1). Taxonomy (NCBI): domain Bacteria; kingdom Bacillati; phylum Cyanobacteriota; class Cyanophyceae; order Chroococcales; family Microcystaceae; genus Microcystis; species Microcystis sp. M169S2. The sequence goes on along the minus strand of NZ_JADBUB010000160.1, from coordinate 10,434 downwards.
TTCAATGAAAAAGGGGAATTAGTTCCTTTTTTAGCGGCAGAAATTCCTACTATTGAAAATGGGGGAGTTGCCCAGGATGGTAAATCGGTGACATGGAAGCTAAAAAAAGATATTAAATGGTCAGATGGTACTCCTTTTACTGCCAAAGATGTCATCGCTACCTATAATTTTATTACCAATCCGAAAACTGGTTCTACTAGCGCTGGCAATTATGAAACAGTTAAAAGTGTGGAAGCGATCGATCCCCATAGGGTTAAAATAAATTTTAAGCAAGTTAATCCCGCTTGGTCATTAGTTTTTGTGGGAACAGAAGGGATGATTTTACCTGCTCATCTCTATGAAAAGTATAGCAATGAAACAGCACGCCAGGCCCCTGCTAATTTATTACCGGTGGGAACTGGACCCTATAAAGTGGTAGAATTTAAGCCGGGAGACACGGCAGTTTATGAACCAAATTCTTTCTTTCGAGAAGCAGATAAATTAGGTTTTCAAAGAATAGAATTAAAAGGAGGAGGTGATGCCACTTCTGCGGCACGAGCGGTTTTACAGACACAGGAGGCGGATTATGCCTATAATTTGCAAGTAGAGGCCAAGGTTTTAAGTGATTTAGAAAAAGCGGGTCAAGGTCAGTTAATATCTAGTTTCGGTTCTTTGATTGAACGAGTTTTATTTAATTTGAGTGATCCTAATCAAGCTACTCCTGAAGGTGAGAGGTCTAGTATTAAGTTTCCCCATCCTTTTTTGAGTGATGTGAAAGTAAGAGAAGCTTTATCTTTAGCCGTTGACAGAGATACTATTGCCACGCAACTTTATGGTATTACTGGGAAAACAACTCCTAATTTTATTGTGATGCCATCGGAATATAATTCCCCCAATACTAGCTATGAATTTAATCTAGAAAAGGCTAAGAAATTACTAGATGATGCGGGATGGAAAGATAGTAATGGTGATGGTACTAGGGATAAAAATGGGGTAGAAATGAAATTAGTTTTTCAAACCACTGTCAATCCTCTTCGTCAGAAAACCCAAGAAATTATCAAACAAAGTTTACAAGCGATCGGGGTAGGAGTAGAATTAAAAACTGTTGATGCCAGTATTTTCTTTTCTAGCGATCCTGCTAACGATGACACGGTAGAAAAGTTTTATGCTGACCTACAAATGTACACTACTGGTAATAATAGTCCCGATCCGAAAGCCTATTTTAAAACCTTTACCTGTAGCGAAATTCCCCAAAAAGCTGATGGTTGGGCCGGTGATAATTATGCTCGTTATTGTAATCCTGAATACGATAAATTATGGCAAGCTTTTAGTCAAGAATTAAACCCAGAAAAACGGCGAGAAATAGGGATTAAAATGAATGATATGTTAATTAATGATTTTGTGATTATTCCCCTAGTTCATCGTGCCGATGTGGTGGCAATTAGCAATAGTTTGTCAGGGTTTGAATTAACTCCCTGGGATAGAAATACTTGGAAGATCAAAGACTGGAAGCGTAGTAAATAAATGCTGAAATACTTTCTGAAAAGATTATTATTTTCGATTCCCACTCTTTTAGCTATTAGTATGGTGGTTTTTGGCATTTTGGCCCTAGCGCCGGGGGATACGATGGGGGAATTTGCAGCTAATCCCGCTATCACCGAAGCGGTGCGAGAAAATATTCGCAAAAGTCTCGGATTAGATCAACCGCTTCCCGTGCGTTATGTCAAGTGGTTGTTAGCATTTCTTCAAGGAGATATGGGCTATTCTTTCACCAGTCGCAGCCCGGTTTTTACCCTCATTTGGCAGCGTTTACCCACAACTCTCTGGATTGTCGGTATTGCCTATATTTTCGGGGTTTTAATCGCTTTTCCTTTGGGCGTAATTTCAGCAGTCAAGCGCTATTCTTGGTTAGACAAAATCATCTCTACTTTTTCGATGCTTGGCTTTTCTTTACCCACCTTTGTGACGGGATTATTATTAATTATTATCTTTAGTGTGCAGTTAAACTGGCTACCATCTTTTTATAACAGTACCCTAGAAATTAGCGATTTTAATAGTTTGATCGAGCAGGTTAAACAGTCAATTATGCCCGTAACTGTATTAAGCTTATATCAAGGGGCGATGTTGATGCGTTTCGTGCGTTCTTCCGTAACTGAAGAAATTCACCAAGAGTACGTTAAAACTGCCTTAGCGAAGGGATTAACTAATTTTTCTGTCCTCACTAAGCACATAGTTCGCAATGCTTTAATTCCCGTTGTCACCCTGATTGCTCTCGATATTCCCTCAATTTTTACCGGTGCTTTAGTCACAGAACAAGTGTTTCGTGTACCGGGTATCGGTGCTTTATTAATTGATTCTATTTCCCGCAGTGATACCCCCGTAGTGATGGCGATTACCTTTATCTATGGGATTTTAATTGTTATCTTTAACTTAATTGCCGATTTAACCTATAGTTGGCTCGATCCGCGAGTCAGATATTAACTATGAACATCATGCGATCCTTACACACGGGGATTTTAGTCACCGATCTAGAAAAAGCTGTTAACTTTTACGAAAATGTTCTAGGATTGACTAGAATCGATCGCTCTTTTCAATACGATGGGGTTTGGTATCAAGTGGGAAATTATCAAATTCATTTAATTGTCGATACCAATTATCAAAACTACCGTCCCAATCCCCAAAAATGGGGACGCAATCCTCATATTGCCTTCGCTATTGATGACGTGACAGCCATGGGTAACTATCTAGAAAGTCAAGGTTATACAATTCAAATGAGTGCCTCAGGTAGAAAGGCATTATTTGTCAGTGATCCGGATGGTAATATCCTAGAAATGAGCCAAATTTAGCCTGAAAAATTCCCCAATATGTTAGACCAATTACAGACTCAACTCTATCACCTTGAACAATACGCCGATCGCTTAGTGACTTCCCAACTAACTCACCTTAGTTTTGTCAGTATTGCCGTGATTTTTCTAGCCGGTTTACTTACCAGTCTTACCCCCTGTATGCTGTCGATGTTGCCGATTACCGTCGCTTATATCGGGGGTTACGAAAATCAAGGTCGTTTAGCGGCTTTTTGGCAGTCCACATGGTTTTCCCTGGGATTAGCTACCACCTTAGCGGGATTGGGACTAATTGCCGCTACTCTAGGAAAAGTCTATGGACAGGTGGGGATCGGTTTACCAATTATCGTCAGTGCGATCGCTATTTTGATGGGGTTAAACCTCTTGGAATTATTACCCCTGCGCTTCCCCTCCCTTGGCGCTACCGATTGGATTACCGGCGATTTTCCCCCGATTTTGCGGTCCTATCTTCTTGGTTTAACATTTGGTTTAATCGCCTCTCCTTGCAGTACACCTGTTCTAGCAACTCTATTGGCATGGGTGGCAAATACGGGAGATTTAAGCTTAGGAGGGGGATTATTGTTATCCTACACTGCCGGCTATGTTTTACCCCTAATTATCGTCGGTTCTTTTACTGCCTCGCTGAAAAGCTTTCTTTCCCTGCGTCAATGGTCCGGGTGGATTAATCCTGTCAGTGGGGTTTTATTAATCGGTTTTGGAGTTTTTTCTTTATTATCCCGTCTGCTGTGATGGTGGAGAGTTATGATAGATAATTGGCTAGAATTGCAAAACTTTTAACTATGACTATATCGGAAACTTCCTCAAATTTAAAGAATAGACCGCCTCAATGGGGACGGAAATTTATCCAGACTATTGCCGATCTACGATTGGCAATTATCCTCTTACTTTTAATCGCTATTTTTAGCATTTCTGGGACGGTAATAGAACAGGGTCAATCTCTATCTTTCTACCAAGCTAATTATCCTGAGAAACCCGCTTTATTTGGGTTTCTGACTTGGAAAGTTTTATTACTATTGGGATTAAATCATGTTTATAGCACTTGGTGGTATCTATCATTATTAATTCTCTTTGGTTCCAGTTTAACCGCTTGTACCTTCCGACGACAATTACCCGCTTTAAAAGCGGCAAGAAACTGGCAATTTTATCAACAATCTCGCCAATTTCAAAAACTAGCTTTAAGTGCTGAATTAGAAACTGGTTCCTTAGAATCTCTCACCCCTCTATTAGAAAAAAAAGGCTACAAAGTTTTTCTAGAAAATAACAGTCTTTATGCTCGTAAAGGTCTGATCGGTAAAATCGGTCCGATTATCGTTCATGCAGCCATGTTAATTATTTTAGCAGGAGCAATCTGGGGAGCGTTAACGGGGTTTTTCGCTCAAGAAATGGTAGCTAGTGGCGATAGTTTTCAGGTTAAAAATATTATTGAAGCTGGACCCTTATCTAAAAATTCTCTCCCTAAAGATTGGGGGATTAAAGTTAATCGTTTTTGGATTGATTATAGTCCTAAAGGTGATATAGAACAATTTTATTCTGATTTGTCGGTGATCGATAATCAAGGACAGGAGATTGATCGCAAAACTATTCAAGTTAACCAACCTTTGCACCATAAAGGGGTGACTTTTTATCAAACCAGTTGGGGGATTGCTGGGGTAAAAGTACAGGTGAATAATAGTCCGATCCTACAGCTACCGATGGCTAGTTTAGACACCAAAGGTAATGGACAAATCTGGGGAACTTGGATTCCGACTAAAACCGATCTTAGTGAGGGAGTTTCTCTTTTAACCAGAGATTTACAAGGTACGGTAATTGTCTATGATGCTAAGGGAGATTTAACCTCTGCTGTACGAGAAGGAATGACGATTCCTATCAATGGAGTTAATCTAAAAATAGTCGAATTAGTGGGAAGTACAGGTTTACAAATTAAGGCAGATCCGGGAGTACCTATCGTCTATTTAGGTTTTGCTTTATTGATGATGGGAGTGGTAATGAGTTACTTTTCCCATTCGCAAATTTGGGCTTTACAATCGGGTGATCGCTTTTATATTGGTGGTAAAACTAATCGCGCTCAAGTCAGTTTTGAACGGGAAATAATTGATACCATTGAAATGTTAAAGTTAAATTAGAATTGACGTTAATCTGGTGTCGTTTCCCGATCAGTAGGTAGGTGTTAAAAATTTTCTGATCCCCCCACCTATCGGCACCCCCCTTATCAAGGGGGGCAGGGGGGATCAGAGGCAAAATCTATCTTATATTTAATTAGAATCACTTACTCAAAAAGTTCTGTTTATCTATCTTTTGCCTTTTGCCTACCCTAACCAAGAACTTAATTTTGTTCAATCACTTATATGCCAGAATTGCCAGAAGTAGAAACGGTACGTCGCGGATTAAATCAAGTTACCCAGGGCAAAAAAATTATCGGTGGGGAAGTATTATTACAGCGTACCCTAGCCTACCCTAATTGTGAGGCAACTTTTCTGCAAGGAATTGCTCAGACTACGATTACCAATTGGCAGCGCCGAGGCAAATATCTCCTCGCCAATTTAGATAATGGTAGCAGTATCGGGGTTCATCTGCGTATGACCGGACAATTGCTCTGGGTAAAAGATACCACTCCCCTGCCGATTCATACGCGCTTACGCTTCTTTTTTGCCAATCAGCAAGAATTGCGCTTTGTCGATACCCGCACTTTCGGGAAAATTTGGTGGATTGCCGCCGATAAAACCCCAGAAAGCGTGATTACCGGTCTCAAAAAACTGGGACTGGAACCCTTCGATCGCAATTTTACCCCCGATTACCTCTATAGTCACTGTCAAAAAAGTCGTCGTCCGATTAAAACTTTTCTCCTCGATCAAAATGTGGTGGCAGGAATTGGTAATATCTACGCGGATGAAGTTCTTTTTAAAAGTGGTATCCATCCCCAAACTGCCGCTAATCTCTTAAAAATTGAGCAAATAGACTTATTGACAAAAAACATTATTTCTGTACTGGAAACAGCGATCGCTGAAGGCGGCACCAGTTTTAGCGATTTTCTCCACGTTACGGGAGTTAATGGCAATTATGGGGCGATGGCCTGGGTTTATGGTCGTACTGGCGAAAATTGTCGCCTTTGCGGTGCAACTATTGCCAGAATTAAATTAAGTGGACGCTCCTCTCATTTTTGTCCCCAATGTCAAGTCTCAACAGTAATCAGTAAACAGTTGTAAGCTGATAGCTAGATTGTCAGGTCACGGAAATCGATGCAAAGTTCACTGAAAAGGATTATCATCGGGGCGAGTTTTTTTCTCGCTACGGTAGTCGGAGCAACTATCGGTTATATGGCCTACGGTTGGAGTTTTCTCGATGCCGTTTATATGGTGATTATCACCATATTTGGGGTAGGTTTCGGGGAAGTTAAACCGATTAACACTCCCAGTCTGAGAGCTTTTACCATGTTAGTTATCGTCTGTGGGACCACCTCGGCCGTTTATGTGGTGGGAGGGTTTTTTCAGATGCTCACCGAGGGAGAAATTAACAAAGCTTTTAGCGATCGCCGGATGAATAAAGAGATGGAATGCTTAGAAAATCACGTCATAATCTGCGGTTTTGGGCGCATAGGACGCATTCTAACGACTAAATTGGCAAAAACAGCCCAATCTTTTATTATCGTCGATAATAACCCCGATCGCATTCGATTAGCTCAGGAAAAAGGTTACATAACTCTTAATGGTAACGCCACCGATGAAAGTATTCTCCAGAAAGCCGGTATCGATAAAGCGCGAGTTTTAGCGACGGTGTTGCCTGATGATGCCTTAAATGTCTTCATCACTTTAACCGCAAGAGAACTCAGTCCGCAACTATACATTATCGCCAGGGGAGAATATCCCAGCACCGAGAAAAAATTAAAACTAGCCGGGGCCGATCAAGTGGTTTTACCTGCTACCATTGGAGCGGAGAGAATGGCTCATTTAATCACCCATCCGGCCGCAATCGATTTTTTACAGGAAGATGAAGGTAGGCGCAATCTTAACGAATTATTAGCCGATATCGACCTGCAATTTGAAGAATACTCGATTTTAAGCGATTCGCCCTTTTTGGGACAACCTATCAGTCAGATGGAAGTGCGGGGACAGGGTGCTTTTATTATCGTTGCTGTGCGTCAATTTGATGGTCGTGTCATCGCCCATCCCGACAATTCCACCATTCTACAGCAAGGCGATACGGTGATTTTATTAGGTCATCGGGGCGATGTTCCCAATTTTGCCCGTCGTTATGCCTTGCGTCGAGAAATGCGCTATCGGGGGTCTTCTTGGTAGGATATTTAACCAGAACAAAGTTTAGCTTTTCTGGAATTAATTTCCCTGCGGATGGAGATATTACTAACTTACTAATTATCTCCAGAGACAGCTATGAAATTAACCTATCGCGGCATTCCTTACGACAAAAATCCCACTGCCCCCGTTGCTTCCAGTCCGATGATTTTAGGCTATCGTGGTGTTCCCTATTTAAAAAACCTTGGTGTCGTTCAAACTATTCAGAAACAGGTAGCCGTTACCTATCGCGGTCAAGCCTATCATATCATGCAATCTTTAGCTTCTTTGCCCACGGAAAAACCCTCTTTAAGTTTTTAACTTCTAGTTCATTTTTCAATCAATCTCTTTTAAATATTGTCAATTAATGATCACAGCAATTACCTTAAACGGTTTTTATCTTCCCTCTTGCCCCCTTGCTCAAAGGGGGATTTTTTTACTCGTTTTTGCCAACAACAAATAAGTACCTAAGCAAAATTAATTACAGATATTTTTACCTTCCGCAGTTCCGCAGTTCCAGTGTTCCCCTTTTCCAGATTCTGAATTTAATTTTGTCGAACTGCTGATAGTTATCAGTTTTTTGTAGAATAGGGAGATTGAGAAAACGAACATCTGCCCCTATGAGAAGATTCCCTTTGACTGGTCGCTATTCTGGTTTATGCGTCTTGCTCACTTTATTCTGGTTAAGCGGTCAATCTTTACCGGTGCGAGCAGAAAAAATCTATAATCCCGTCCCCCTCATCCTCAACAAAGAAATTAACGATACTCTCACCGACAAGGATATTCCCACGGGGGAGGGAGGGTTTGCTAGGGATTATACCGTAGATTTGGAAAAGGACGATCAGGTGGCCATCGATCTGAAATCAGAAAATTTTGATGGGGTGTTAATTCTTCTGGCCGACGATGGTTCCACTGTAGCGGAAAATGATGATGGTCCGGATGGTGGCACTAATGCCCTCCTGTTTGCCCGCATTACCGAGTCGGGTAAATATATTATTCGGGTGAGAGCTTTCGGAGAAACCGGTGGGGGAAAATTTACCCTGAAATTAACCCGTTTACGGGCTGTGGAGGGCAAAAATTAGCTAATTATTGTCAAAAAAACCAAGAATAGAGCCTCTGTCCACTCCACCACCGCACCGTAGGTATCGCCGGTGTGACCGCGAAGACGACGATATAACCAGTAACCAGTAAGCAGAGCGAGGGCGATTCCAGCACTAATGGCGATTATTCCCCACCTTAGACCGCCAAATAGGGCGATTAACCCCCAAATTACTCCCCCACAGTCCCAAGGCAGACAAAAAGCCACTTTATGAAAGGCTCCCTTGCCGGTGGGTTTGAGGTAGGGATAAAGAGCGATTGCCATTACTTGCCCCCAACGTCCCCAAATTGGTGCTAAAATTAGAGCTAAGGCTCGATTATCGCTTAAATCAGTCAAAGCGGCGATTTTGAGCAGCAAAACCATGGTCACGGCCATGACTCCAAAGGCCCCGGTAACACTATCGGCCATGACCGCTAAACGACGCGGGGGGTCGGTGACAGCTAAACCATCGGCCGTGTCACTAACTCCATCAAGGTGTAGTCCTCCGGTTAGATAAACCCAAACCCCCACAAGGACAACTGCACGAGTTAAGAGTGGCATTCCCAGACCAGCTAGAGTTATATCGAGCAAAACCAAAATTAAACCCAAAAATAAGCCCACTAGGGGAATCCATCGGGCAATTCTGCCAAAATCCGGCCAGGCAATCGGAACCGGAATAATCGTGTAAAAAGCGATCGCACCTAAAAATGAGCGAATTTCTTGACAAATGAAGTTAAATATGGTAATCAATCTCCCCAATTCGCTCCCAGTATGGCAGTCTTTCTCATAAAGATGAAGTATAACCTAATTTTGTATCGGCGACCCTGTGGGATTTTCAAAACATGAGAACGCCTATAATAATTCGACATAACACGGTTACTTGTAATTTTATTAGGAAAAGTTCTTGTGATCGCTCTATAGGAGAGTAATATGCGGAAAGATTCTTTAAAAATGTGTATTTAGTATGAGATACGGAAATTTTCCGTATAATTCATAGTTAGACTGCTAATTTCTTGGTGAAGATAGTTCTGGTTACTTTTGCATAAGTGCTATACTATAGTGAGGTTTTTACATGGTTTTTCTCATGAAAAATAAAGCCATTATCCTGCTGGGGGCTGTTGCCGCTCTTGGACTGGCTGCAACCTCAACTTTACTTCTGACACGTCCATCCGGAAATTCTCCAGATTCCGCCTCTGCTCAATTTTTTCCCAACGGCATGGGTATGATGCATCATATGCAGGTCAGTAGCGAGTTTAACTATCTTGCCCAAATGATTCCCCACCATCAGGAGGCAATCGATACCGCCCAAGTTATTCTGGCACGCACTAGTCGTCCTGAGATGAGGCAGTTTGCTCAAAATATTATTCAAGCGCAAAGTGCTGAAATTGCTCAGATGAAAAACTGGCTTAACCAGTGGTATTCCGGAAGGAATATTAGCGTCTCCTACGTTCCCATGATGCGCGATCTGAGCCAACTTCAGGGCGATGCCCTAGATCAAACTTTTTTACAAGATATGATTAAACATCATATGGGAGCCGTGATGATGTCGCAAATGCTCCTGAATCATAATCTGGTGAAGCATCAGCCTGTCCAGTCCTTGGCTGAGAACATTGCCACTAGCCAGCGCCGGGAAATTCAGCAGATGCAAACTTGGTTGATAGCTTGGTTTGGTGATCGCAATCCAATGGGTAGGATGCATCATTAGCTTGTATTGACATACCCCGCGTCCGTTTACGGCGTGGGGTATGTCAACCAACTCCCTCAAAACCAAGATTAAATGCAGTAGGATAGACGTAGGATAGATTTTCTAGATTGCCGTGAGTGAAAGGGTCTATATTGAAACCAGTGTTATTGGTTATCTAACAGCAAGATCGACCAAAAACTTGATTGTTGCGGGGAATATCGAAACAACACGAGACTGGTGGCAAAATCGCCGTAATTATTTTGTTCTCTATATTTCACAGGTTGTTTTGGATGAAGTAGCCATTTGAAGGAAACACTTCAGACGGTGCTACTTTAAGCGGACAAATTGAGAAAGTCAGAAAGGGTTGGGGGATTGAGAATGTGGTCTGAGTAAGCGATAGAGGAATTTTCACCAACTCGAAAATCAAGGAATTAGTAAAACCGATAGAAGGATTAGACTATATTACTGGTTTAACTAAGCCTCAAATTCGGAAACTGGCTGAGGTAGAAGTGATTCAATTAGGATTATTTGAGCAGGTAAACT